>JAGPEO010000020.1:7236-21431 GCA_018056925.1 Phycisphaerae bacterium | reverse complement strand
ATCACGATGCCGATGGCCGCGAACCCCAAGACGACCCTGTGTCGCGGCAACCAGGTGTTGATGGTTCTTCTGCTGGGCATCTGGCTGAAATATATCACAACTTGTTCGAGGTGGTAATCTTTTTCCTCACGGCAGCTCGCGAGGCGCGGGCTGACGCAGGTTGGCTTGCCCGCAATCACAACTGGCGCGGTCGCAGATTTCTCGGATCGAACGGGACTCGATCGCACGCGACTGCCGGGCTTTCGCATTACTTGACGTTTTCTGACAGTGCCCGACAAATCCGCGCTTGCTATCTGCGACCCTGCTTGGCACTCTTCGTAATCACTGGTGCAGTGTGCTTGGCGTCCTAGCCCATGCGCGCTGCGCTGTCGAGACGTGTTGGCGGCGGCGAACCGCCGTGTCAGCCACCGGATCTGATGCGCTTCATCCGGCCCGCGGGATGTCGCACCGCTCTCCTGCCGGCTGGAACTTCCCTCTGCCTAACGGGACCGAGCCTGCGCAGGCTCGCCGCGATCGTACGTGCGTCAAACTGAAGGAGAGAGAAATGACACGCCGACTGCTCCTGGGATGCATGATTGTGGGCTGTGTTTGGCTGCCGGTGTCTGCCGAGCCACCGCCGGAGCAAACGGGGATCAACATCGAAATGCTGGCGAGCATGTCGGAGGAAATCGAGGCCGTAATGGGCGGCGCAGAAGCTCGCAGGCTGCCGAAGTTCGAGGACGTGACCAAGGGCATGAAATCCACGCCCGGCCTGTTCACGCTGTGGTACTACCCGCCGGACATTAAGGACAAAGACCCGGAGAAGCTGCTGTGCCAAATCCCGGAGCGCTTCCTGGGCGAGCAGTTCATGCTGTCCACCAGTATTTCGGGCGGCGGCTTCTTCACCGGCTTTCCGCTGGATGAACGCGTGGTGCGTTGGGAGCTGCAAGACCGGCAGCTCCTGCTAATCGAGCCGCAAACGCGCTATGTCGCCGACAGTTCCAAGGAGGTCAGCGATGCGGTACGGCGCACCTATCCCGACAGCATTCGCGTAGCGGTGCCGCTGGTAACCAAGTCCCCCACCGGCGACCCGGTGATCGACCTGGGGCCGCTGTTGAAGAGCAACTTCGCCGATATCGGCTGGATGGCGTCCTTTGACTTGGATGACCCATTGGGCATTTTTATGCGAGGGGCGCGGATCAACCCCGGCCTGAGCAAATGGACCAAGCGCAAGAGCTTTGAGCTGAACGTCGAGATCGGCGTCGAGTTGGCGATCGCGGCCCGTACCCCGCCGGGCTCGTACGACAAGACGCTGGTGCACTACAGCTTTTGGAAGCTGCCCAGGAGCGATTACCAGCCGCGCATTGCAGACGACCGCGTCGGCTACTTCGTGACGGCCCACCGGGACTGGTCCAAGTCGACTGATGAGCGGGACATCTTCAACCGCTATATCCACCGCTGGCACCTGGTAAAGCGCGACCCCAGCCTGGAAATGTGCGAACCGCGGCAGCCGATCACGTTCTACATCGAGAAGACGGTCCCGGTGCGTTACCGGCGGGCGGTGCGTGACGGCATCCTCGAGTGGAACAAGGCATTCGAGAAGATCGGTTTCGTCAACGCAATTGAAGTGCGGCAGCAAACGGACGACAACGAGTGGAAAGACCTCGATCCGGAAGATATGCGATACAGCTTCTTCCGGTGGATCGTGACGGGCGCCGGGTTCGCCATGGGACCGAGCCGGGCAAACCCATTCACCGGTCAGCTCTACGATGCGGACATCATCTGCGACGATTCAATGGTCCGCTACTTCCAGCAGGAAGCGGAGACGATGCTGCTGCCGTCGGCGCTGGTGGCCCGCAAATTCAACGATCCCGCCATGCGCCAGTTCCTGGAGCGCTTTCCGCACTGGCGCCCGCCGGAGTCGCTGGAGATGGAAGAGGTGGTGGGCGAAGAGCCCAAGTGGGCGGAGTTGCACGAGCGTATGCGGCAGCGCATGAGCAAGCTGGGCAAGCCGTACTGTGAGTACTGCCAAGGCATGAAGCACCAGATGCAATTGGCTGGTGCGGTGCTGGTGAACTTCCCGCCGGAAGTGAAGGAACGCTTCCTGTATGAAGTGCTCAAAGAAGTGGTGACGCATGAAGTGGGCCACACGCTCGGACTGCGGCACAACTTCATGGCGAGTTCGATTTACTCGCTCGAGGAAATCCAGAAGCGGCGCACCACCGACGCGCCGACCTGCGGCTCGATCATGGACTACAACCCGGTACTGTTCACGCCGGAAAACCCGACCGAAGGGCACTTTATCACTCCCGGCATCGGGCCGTACGACTATTGGGCGATCGAGTACGGCTACCGGCCCTATGACGGCAGCTACAAGTCGGCCCGAGCCGAGGCGGAAAAGGGCAAGGGGGACGAAAAAAAGGAGAAGGCTAAGGACGAAGCCGAGAAGGCCGGCAGCGCGGCGGATGAAACGGCCCAAACGCCGCAGCCGGCCCCTGAGAAGACGGAAAACAAGATTTCCAATCTGCCGGACTTAAGTAAGCTTCCACCGGAGATTCGGGACAAACTGCCCGAAATCATGGCGCAACTGCCGCCGGAGGTGATACAGATGCTGGAATCGGGGGCGATCGACTTCGACGAAGGGGCGGATAGCGAGCCGCCGCCGATGCCCAAGCGTGGGGCGCGTGAAATGTCGATGCCGAGCGCGCCTGCGGGGGAAAAAGGCATGCTGCTGGACATCGCGCGGCGCTGCACCGAGCCGGAGCTCGCCTACGCGACGGACGAGGACTGCACCATGATGTCGCCCGACCCGCGCGTGAACACGTTCGACATGTCGAGTGACCCGGTGGGCTGGGCTCGCAGCCGGATCGAGTTGGTCGACAAGCGCATGGCGAACATTCTCGAATGGGCTGTCAAGGATCAGGAGAGCTGGTACCACTTGCGTTCGGCGTTTGTCACGCTGATGTTCGAGAAGGCCACGACGCTGGACTACGTCGGGCGCTATGTTGGCGGGCAGTACTTCACGCGGGCCCACCGGGGTGATGGAGCCGAAGGCGCCCCGCTCGTGTTGGTTGACGCGAAGCTCCAGCGCGAGGCGCTGCGGTTCCTCCAAGAGAACCTGTACAAGGATGACTTCTTCCAGGTTGCGCCGGACGTGCTGAACCACCTGGTGCCGCCGCGCTGGTATCACTACGGCGCTCGGGTCAGCTACAGCATGGATTTCCCCATCCACGATCTGGTCGGGTTCCTTCAGTGGTGGAACCTAATTGACCGGCTCTACCCCAACACGCTTCGCCGCATATACGATGCCGAGCTCAAGAGCACTGCACCCGATCGGCTGACGGCGGCGGAATATCTGCAGACCATTCAAGATGCCTGCTGGTCGGACGCGGTTGACCTGGAACGGCTGAAGAAGGGGGCGTGGTCAGACGCCGAGCCGTTCCTGTCGAGCTATCGGCGCTCACTGCAGCGCGAGTACCTGGGGTTAATGGAATCGCTGGTGAGGTATGGTCCCGGCGGGCTATTGCCGCCGGACGTGCACGCCATGTTGCAGTACTCGCTGCAAAAGCTGAGCACGAACATCGGCGCCGTGCTGAACGCGTCGGGGAACAAGGCGGACTTCGCCTCGCAGGCGCATTTGTCGACCTGCAAGTCGCGCATTGATCGAATTTTGACGTCGGAGTTGCGGGAGTACTAACCCAAGTTAGAGAGCGGCAGGCAAGTTAAGGTAGTCACTGCCTTCGAACGGAAACGGCCCTGGCGCTAGACTGGTGCCAGGGCCGTTTCGCCCCAGAATCAAGAGCCGGCTTACTGTGAGGGCGTTGCGAGAAGTCTGCTTTCGCCCGGCGGCGCGGGCAATTGTGTCACGACACTGAGGTCTACAAAGAAGTCATCTTCGCGGACGTATTCCTCAGGCACTGTGAAGTCCGCCGTTACACCATAGAGAAACTGGTATTCGCCCTGCAATGTGTCCACCCACGTCTGCAGATGCGCCGCGGTGAAGCTGTTCACATGGAAGAGCACGTCTATGACGGCAAACTCACCGGGTTCACGCTGTAACTCGTCCGCAGTGTGCCGCAGCCCGTCCTGCAGCCGCTAGACAACGTACTCGACATACTGCGCTTCACTGAGCGCGGCGAACGACTCAGCCAGAATCGGAAAACTATCGGTGTTTTGCGCCCAATCCGCACTATCGATGCGAAATCCGCGATAGGTCCAGCCGCGCGCCGCGGCCGCCAGGAAGGCCGGCACGCGGCTGACGCCTGCGCCGCCGAACGGCTGGCGGAAAACGGGCGTGAAGAGGGCATCCGGCTCAAGGCCGGCCGGAAGCGCGACGGCATTGAGGAACCCGACCAACCGGTCGAGGTCGGCGGACATCGGCAGGGCCGCCAGCGGCGGAAAGAGGCAGGGCCGGATCCAGATGGCGGGGTCGGCGTGGTAGGCGTGGTAGCCGAGCGTCTGCCCGCCGTCGTACATTTCGCGCAGGGCCGTCGCGAACGCGGTTTCGCCTTCCGCATCAAGCGTTTCTTCGCCGGGGCCCTGAATAAAGAAGACCGCCGTGGCGTTGTTGCGCTCCAGCGTGTTGAGAATCGCGCGTAGGGGCTGGAGCAGCTCGTCCGCGGAATATTCGTCCGGCGGCCGCGCCAAGTCGCCCGGCAGCGGTCCATCGTCGAACGTGAGCACGATCGCGGGCGGTTTCTGGATGGGCGGCGGAAACTGGCATTCAGTGCAGCCCGCCAAGGCGCCAGCACACAGCAGGCTGCCGAGCAGCGCAGGCCAGCGCGGCGCGTGCCGGAAATCCAGCAATGCTCTCTCAGGCGACATCGAATCTGCATCATACTAGAAAATAAGAACGGGTCGGGAGTCTCAGTATTTAGCGCTCGCGAACCACCAATGAGCCGCCTCCACTTGACAGCCGCAGGCGATCTGAAAGACTGACGCCCTGCCGCCGGTTGGTTTCCAGGTGCATAGGCGCGATGAAAGCCATAAACCCCGCATTCCGCCTTTCGATGCTTGCGCCCGTGCCCTATGCCTGGCACCTTCACAGCCGCACGCGCGCTTTAGCCGACCAGTTCGCCCGCCGCGGGTTGCGCGTACGCTACGTGGCCCCGCCCACGCCGCGCGCCATGTTGCGGCATTGGATTGCGCCGTGGCGCGAGCGCCGGGCCGGAAAGGTGGAGCTAGTCTGGCCGCTGCCCGCCCCGCCGCTGCATTGGCAGCAACGCCTGCGTCTGGTCAACGCAATCGCAGCGCTCCAGGCGAGGTGCATCGCCCCTGATTCGGACGGCACGCCTCATGTCATCGTAGCCGCGACCCCTTTATGGACGCCGGTGGTCGCGCATGCGCCGTGCGACCTGCTGATCTATGATTGCCTCGATGATCCGCTGGTTCACGCTCGCGCTAGCAGTAGCGAAATTTATCGTCGCTGGCACGAGGAGTTGTGCCGCCGGGCCGACGTGATCGTCGCGGTTTCTGCCGCGTTGGCCGAGCGCCTGCGCGAAACGTGCGAGCGCCGGGTCGTGGTTTGCGGAAATGGCGTAGACGCGGACGCTTTCGGCGCGCTTTCAAATCGCGAATCGCCAGCCCCTTCAGCCCGGCTCTATGAAACATGCGATCCAGCATTGCGCGACTGGTTCGCCTGGTGGCGCGCGCATCCCAACCAGCCAGTCGCCGGCTTCGTTGGCTCGATCGACCGCTGGGTAGATGTGGAACTTCTGGCGGCCACGGCCCGCGCTCTGCCGCACGTTCAATTCGTCGTGGCCGGCCCCGAGCGGTACCGGGGCCTGGCCGCGCCGCTGGCCGGAATTCAGAACGTGCATCGCATCGGGCTGGTTTCTTATAAGGCTGTTCCGGCGCTGATCGCGACGTTCGATGTGGGGCTGATTCCGTTCCGGGCCGGGCCGATTGCCGCGGCGGCCGATCCGCTGAAGGTCTATGAGTATGCGGCCGCCGGGAAGGCGGTCGTGTGCTCCGTGCCGTTGCGGCTCGACGATCCGGATGCGCCTCTGGTCACCGCGGAAACGCCGGCAGCTTTCGCAAGCGCCGTCGCCGCCGCAGCCGCCGCCGCGGCGCAATCACCGAACGATTCCGCCGCACGCGAGCAGCGCATCGCGTTCGCACGTCGCCATACATGGGCGGCGCGTGCGGAGCAATTCCTCAACCTGATTGCGAAAGAGCGGAGCCGGGGCGTGTCCCCCCGAAACCCCGCCAAGCCGTAGCAGAGCCGGGGCGTGTCGCCCGGGATTACCACCAATCATTCCGCCAGGCGGCGGTAAAGCGCCGCATGCTCCGCGGCGCAGCGATTCCAGGAGAACTCGGCAGCACGCCGCGGCCCCCAGTCGGCCAAACGCTCCGCCAGGGCATCGTCCTCGATCACCGATTGCATCGCCGCGCGGATCGCCGCCGGATCGTTCGGCTCGACCAACAGCCCCGCCTCCCCCACTACTTCGGGCACCGAACTCGCCGCACTCGCGATGACGGGCGTACCGCTGGCCATCGCCTCCAGTGGCGGCAACCCGAAGCCCTCATAGAACGTCGGCCAGACCAGCGCACGCGCGCCACCATAGAGCATGGCCAGCGACTCGTCCCCCTGATAGCCGAGCAGCCGCACCTGCTCGCCGACGCCGTGGGAGCGAGCGATTCCCGCAATGTCGACCGCACCCCAGGCCTGCCCGCCCGCGATCAAGAGCGGAAACTGCGCGCGCAGCTTTGTCGGGAGTCCGGCGTATGCCTCGACCAATCCGGGCAGGTTCTTACGTGGCTCAATTGCACCAACGTACAACAAATAGTTCGCCGGCAGATTGCGAGCTGCCAGCCAGGCTTCTACCGCCGCGCGCGGACGCGGATGGAAAGTCTCCCGCGCGCCAAGATGAATTACGGTGACGCGCTCCGGCCGTACGCCCAGCAGTGTGATCATCTCCGCCTTCGTGGAGGCGGAAACAGCTATGAAATGGGCGCTTTGTGCCACGGCGCGCTTCAGGCCGCGTTCCTGCCACCGCACGCGATCTGTAGGATGCCATTGCGGGAATCGCAGCACCGACAAGTCGTGAATTGTCGTCAGCGTGATTCCGCCCCAAGGTCCTGGCACGTGCGCCGGCTCGTGATAAATTCGGCAGCGAAGAGCGCGCCCGACGCCGCGGAAAGCGGCTTGATAGCCGGTTTCAACGACAAACCGGAGCCAAGGCGCGATGTCCTGCCGTGCACCCTGCCGCGGTGCGCGGCTGTGGTTTAGAGTATCTAACCGTTCGCGACTTCGTGCGAGCCGCGCGAACGGCCCGAATAGCCTGATCGCCGGGTCGGCCAGCGGCACGCGCGCCGTGAGTTCCGCGATATAGTGACCAATCCCGGTGCGCGGGCCGCGCAGGATGCGATCGTTGATGATCACCCTTAGAACTTGGCCGGACATGGCTGCCGACGGTAGCCGAGCCAAAAACGCCCCGCAAGCCGCGGTTGGCGGCAGATGGCTGGCGTGGCATACTGCCCCATCTACTTTGCGCTGCGAGTCAGAGGCGGCCGGGCGCATCTGGCTTACGGCTGAGAGCTGCTCAGAGCTTGGAGGACGAATATGGCGTTGATGGTTGGAGTCTCTGGCGTTCGCGGGTTGGTTGGTCAGACGCTGACGCCGGAACTGGTACTCGAATTCGCCCGCGCCTACGGCACGTTTCTGGATGGCGGCCGGGTCGTGCTGGCCCGCGATTCCCGGCCCAGCGGCCCGATGTACGCCGCCGCGGCCGCGGCCGGATTGCTGGCCGCCGGCTGCCAAGTGACGGACCTGGGCGTGGCTATGACTCCGACCGTGGGACGAACCATCATCGAAGGCAAATACGCAGGCGGAATGAGCATCACCGCCAGCCATAACCCCGCGCCCTGGAACGGCCTGAAATTCTTTACCAACTTGGGCTTCGGGCCCAGTACGGAAGACGCGCGCCAGATAGCGCACATTCGCGAGCAGCGCCGCTTCCGCGACGCGCAAAGCGGCTTCAGCGCTCCGCAGGTCGACCGCGAGGCCGGCCAGCGGCACGTGCGCGCGGTGCTGGCCGCGCGCGAAGTGGACACCTCCGCCCTGCGCGCCACAAAGGCCGTCCTGGATAGCGTCAACGGGGCCGGCTGCGAGCATAGCCCGGCGCTGCTCAAGGGTTTCGGCATCGATCTGGTGCATATCAACGGCGAACCGACGGGCGATTTCGCCCATCCGCCCGAGCCGCTCAGCGAAAACTTGAGCCAACTTTGCCAAACCGTGCGCACCACGCGGGCCGCCATCGGCTTCGCGCAAGACCCGGATGCGGACCGCCTGGCCATTGTTGACGAAAACGGAACTTACATCGGCGAGGAGTACACGCTGGCCCTGGCCGTCGAGTCGGTGCTCTCGCGCCGCCCGGGGCCAATCGCCGCCAACCTCAGTACGTCGCGGATCATAGACGACCTGGCGGCTCGATATGACGTGAAGGTCATCCGCACCCCCGTGGGCGAGGCGCACGTGGCCGCGGCGATGTTGCAGGCCGGCTGCGTGGTGGGCGGGGAGGGCAACGGCGGTGTCATCGATCCGCGCATCTGCAATGTGCGGGACAGCCTGTCTGCGATGAGTTTGGTGCTTCAACTGCTGGCCACCTCCGGTAAGACCGTCAGCGAGCTGGTCGCCGCCCTGCCGCGCTACGCCTCCATAAAGCAGAAATTCGCCTGCCCGCGCGAGCGGATTCAGGCCGCGGTGAGCGCGGTTACAGCCAAATTTGCGGACTACAATCCGACTACGACCGACGGGGTCCGGGTGGACTTTCCCGCCGGCTGGGTGCATGTGCGGGCCTCGAATACCGAGCCGATAATCCGGATCATCGCTGAGGCAGACAGCATGGCGGCGGCCGACGAACTGGTCGCGCAGGTTCGGCAGGCGGCCGGTGTGTAAGCTACGGAACCGTGCTTTATGATGCGGTTGTTCACTCGCGGCCTGGGTGGGGCCGAAAGTAAGAACGGTCGTAGGACCGATATAGTTTGCCGTGCACTCAATTGATGGGTAGGACTCGATGAATCACGTTCGCACCTTCGTCGTCGTGCCATCATTGCCTGAGCCGCTCGAGCCGCTACGGCAGCTCGCCTACAACCTCTGGTGGTCTTGGAACCACTCGGCGCGCGAGCTTTTTCGCCGGCTGGACGTCGAGCTGTGGGAGCGCGTCTACCACAACCCGGTCGCCATGTTGTGGCAGATCGGCCAGGACCGCCTGGAGCAGGTGGCCAACGACGATGCCTACATGGCGCAACTGCAACGCGTCGTCGACTCGTTTTACGTTTATCTGAACAGTCGCACCTGGTACGAGGAACGTTTTCCGGGCCGCCAGGACGAAATGGTCGCGTATTTTTCGGCCGAATTCGGCGTTCATGAGTCGCTGCCAATCTATTCGGGCGGCCTGGGTGTACTGGCCGGCGACCATCTCAAAGCGGCCTCGGATCTCGGCATTCCGCTGGTTGGTGTCGGCCTGATTTACCGCCAGGGCTATTTCGAACAGCAACTGACCGAGGACGGCTGGCAACTCGAAAGCTATCCCAGCTACGACTTCCATCAGCTTGCGGTCACGCTGGTCAACGATCCCTTCGGCAATCCGTTGAAGATTCAGGTACAGCTCGGGCGTCGGCAGCTTACGGCCCAGATCTGGCTGGCCCAGGTCGGCCGCGTCAAACTTTACCTGCTCGACAGCGACATACCTGATAACGAGCCTGACCTGCGCATGGTCACGGCCCGGCTGTACGGCGGCGACCGCCGCATGCGCATTCAGCAGGAAATCCTGCTCGGCATCGGCGGTTTGCAGGCGCTGCGCGCCGTCGGAATCCGCCCCAAGGTTTGTCACATGAACGAGGGACATGCCGCGTTCATGGCCCTGGAGCGCATTCGTCAGGCCATGGAGGAATTTGGGCTGACTTACGGCGAGGCGCGCGAAGCAACGGTGGGCGGCAACGTCTTTACGACGCATACGCCCGTGCCGGCCGGCATCGACCGGTTCGATCCACGCTTGGTGATCGACCAACTCGGCTGGATGGCGTCGGCCCTCGGCCTATCCACCGACGAGTTTCTTGCCCTGGGCCGCGAGGCCGGCGGTCTGGGCGACAGCGATTTCTGCATGCCGATTCTCGCCCTGCGCCTGTCCTTCCGCAGCAACGGCGTTAGCCGCCTGCACGGCCAGGTGGCTGCCGGCATGTGGCAGACGCACTGGCCGAAGGTGCCGCGCGAGGAAATCCCCATCACCTACATCACCAACGGCATCCACACGCGCACCTGGATTTCGGCGGAAATGGCTGAGATCTTCGATCATTACCTCGGGCCGAACTGGGCCGAGGCGCCGCCCCGGACGCGGCTATGGGAACGCGTCGAGGTCATTCCAGCCGCCGAGTTGTGGCGCGTCCACGTGCGCCGCCGCGAGCATCTGATCGCCACGGTTCGCACCCGCCTGCGCGAGCAGCTAAAGCGGCGCGGCGCGCCGCCGGCCGAAGTGAAGGCGGCCGACGAAGTGCTGGATCCTTCGGCCCTGACGATCGGCTTCGCGCGGCGCTTCGCGCCGTACAAGCGCGCTACCCTGATCTTGCGAAACCTCGAACGCCTGGCCGCGTTGCTGCGCAACAACGAGCGACCGGTTCAGTTCATCTTTGCCGGCAAAGCCCACCCGGCCGACGGCGCGGGCAAGGAGCTCATTAAGCAGTTGTGCGCGATCTGCGCCCGCCCCGAGTTCCGCCGGCGGATGGTGTTCCTCGAAAATTATGACATGCGCCTGGCGCGCATCCTCACGCAGGGCTGCGACGTCTGGCTGAACAACCCGCTGCGCCTGCACGAGGCTAGCGGCACCAGCGGCATGAAGGGCCCGCCCAACGGCAGTCTGAACCTCTCCTGCCTCGATGGCTGGTGGCCCGAGGCTTATAACGGCGAGAACGGCTGGGCGATCGGCGACGGGCGCGTGTACGACGACCTGGCCTACCAGGACCATGTGGAGGCCGAATCGCTCTACAACCTGCTAGAGCGCGAAATCGTGCCGCTCTTCTATGATCGCACGGTGGACGACATCCCCCGCAAGTGGCTGGAGCGCGTCAAAGAGTCAATCCGCACCATCGTCCCCGTCTTCAGCACGATCCGCATGCTGCGCGAGTACACCGAGGTCATGTATGTCCCCGCCTTACAGCGCGCCGAGCGTCTCAGCGCGGACGACTTCACCGTCGCGCGGCGGCTGAACAGTTGGAAGCAGGCCCTCAGCCGCGAATGGCACCAGGTGCGCATCGAGGAGGTCGACGCCAACGCTCAGGAACGCCTCAAGGTCGGCGATAAGCTGCCCATTCACGCCCGCGTTCACCTGGGCACCATTCGGCCGGAAAACGTGGCGGTCGAGGTCTACGCCGGTCCGGTTGATAGTACCGGCGGCATCTCGCACGGCCGCCCCGCGCCCATGCAGCACACCAAGGAGAACGGCAACGGTGTTCACGAGTTTGACGGCGTGCTGCCCTGTACGGTCAGCGGTCAGCATGGCTTCGCCATCCGCGTCGTGCCGGCGCACGAAGATTTGGCCGACCGGTACGAGCAGGGGCTGATCGTCTGGGGATAGCGTCGAAGCCGCAGCCTACCGGACTTCGTCGATCGCGGCCTTCAATGCGGGTAGGCCGCGTTCGATGGTCTTGCGATCCACGCAGAAGCTGAGGCGCATGTAGCCGGGGCGTCCGAAGCCGCGGCCCGGGACCGCCAACACGCGATGCTTCACCAAAACCGCGATGAACTCGGCGTCGTCGGCGATGGGCGTCTTCGGGAACGCGTATAGCGCGCCGCCGGGCACTTTCAGGTCGTAGCCGTAAGACAATAGGGCGTTGCACAGCAAATCGCGGTTCTGGCGGTAGAAGTCCAGGTCGCAGCGAGCATCGGCGCAGCGGGCGATCACGCGCTGCATGAATGCCGAAGCGTTCACGAAGCCCAGCGTGCGGTTGAGCATGGTCATGGCCGCCAGCACCTTCTCGCGCTGCGGCACGGAGTGCGGCACCGCAATGTAGCCGATGCGCTCGCCGGCGATGCTGACGTCCTTTGAATAGCTGGATATCAGGATAGTGCGCGGATAGTGGCGCAGCGGCGTGGGGCAGGTGTCCACGTCGTAGATGATGCGGCGGTAGGGGTCGTCCAGCAGGATGTAGATGGGGCGGTCGGGGCGGTCGTGTCGCGCCAGCAGCGCGCCCAGACCCTGGCACTTGGCCTCGGTGTAAATCGCGCCGGTGGGGTTGTTCGGCGAGTTGATGATAATGGCCCGGGTGCGCTCAGTGATGGCCGCCTCAATCTTCCCCAGATCGGGCTGGAAATCGGCGTCCGTCGGTACCAGTACCACCCGTCCGCCGGCCTGCTCCACGTAAAAGCGGTATTCCGGGAAGAACGGCGTGAGAATCAGAACTTCGTCCCCGGGGTTGCAGAGTGCTCGCAGCGTCACGTTCATGCCGCCGGCCGCCCCGCTGGTCATGATCACATCCGCGGCCTCAAACGGCGCGCCGTATTCGGTCCGCAGGAAGCGGGCCACCGCCGCCCGGGCTTCGTCGAAGCCCACGTTAGGCATGTAGCGGTGCAGGGCCGGCTGGTGCTCCTCGGCCGCCTCTCGCAAGGCGCGGAAAAAAGCGTCCGGCGGCGTGGCATTGGGGTTGCCGAGCGAGAAGTCGAAAACGTTGTCCTCGCCGAACTCGGCTTTGAGGCGGCGGCCCTTCTCGAACATCTCGCGAATGAAAGAGGCGGACCCCATATCGGCAGCGACTTTGTCGGCAATCACGGACGGCATGGCTATTCCTCTGCTTGCGGATGGTCTTGGTGCGTTCGCGGGCCGTTCTACTGGAACGCCGTCGCCAGTCGTGCCCGCGTTTGGCGCCTGAGCAAGGCACCCGCGCGGCGGGGCCGCGTGCGTCTACATAGCCAGGCGCAGGCTAACCAACTCGCACCTGTTTCGCCAGGCGCTCCGTTGCACGATCCGTGCCGCGCGGCGAACGTTCTGCTACTACTCTGATTCCGGGATGACGCTGAAATCGATGCGAAATCCGCCCTCAGCGTCCGGATCTTCAACCAGCGTGAAGATCAACTCGTCTCCGCACGCATAGTCCCAGCCCAGCAGGCGGGCGTCCCCGAGCGCGGTGCCAACTGTTGGCAGGGCGGCTCCGGGGTTGCCGGGTGGGATATTCGAGAAATGTACCACTGAGTCGAAGGCGTCCGGGTTGAAATTGGGGAGCGTCTCAGGGGCGTCTACCACTTCGGCGCGCTCGATGAAAGCGCGGGTGCCCACCGAGAAATTGCGGGCGCAGGTGACCGTTGCGGGCGCACTACTCGAGTTGGCCGCCAGAACCAGTTGCTGCATCTGTACCGGCCCCGGCGGGCTGCGGTCCCAGGCGTCCCACGACCCGTAACTAAACGCCGCCGTATAGGGCGTAGTGTTGATGACCCTCACCGTGATACTGCCGCTCCGCTCGGCCGTCTGGTTGAGCAGCACCGGTCCGCAGCCCGGCTGAAGCACCAGCAGAAGGGCAACGGTCGCCAGCACCGCGGCCGGCAGCGAGAATAGCGCCTTAATTGCCATGTGAATATCCTTGCGCGGGCCTTTGGGCCAGGCTGTCCGCCTGTGCGCCGTTATCGTCGCCCGGTCGCCGCGAATGTTAGCAACGCCCACGTGAACTGCCAAATCCGGCGCGGGGCCCGAGTTGACGGACGGGCTGCGGAGCGAATAATGCACCGGCGGCAGGGTTGCGCGCCGGAGCTGGTGGCGGGCGCAGTTACAGTGCAGCGCGACGCGTGCCGATAGACTTATCGGGCCGAGTCCTGCTATGCCGGACTCGGACAAAGGTGGAACAAGAATGCGCATCGCTGTTCTACTGACCGCTGTGGGCGCCTGGATGCTCTCAGGCGCGAGCTGTCGGCCTCTCCTCGATAACACGTCGGATCCAGCGGCCAAACCCACCACGCTGACGCTGCTGATTCAATCGCCATCCAGCAACGCGACGGTGGCGCAGGGCGCATCGGTCCCCATAACCTGGACCGCGTACAACGCCACCGGTCAGACGGCCACGATTGACGTGTACGTCGAATCACGCACCGATCTCACTCAGACAACAGTCGCCGACGATATCAGCTTGACGGCCGGCAGTCTGACCCAAACCTCCTATTGGGACACCACCGGGCTGCCGGGCGGCGAATACGTAGTCTACGCCGCGATTACAGCCGGGGCGGACACGCAGAC
>JAGPEO010000020.1:5366-7136 GCA_018056925.1 Phycisphaerae bacterium | reverse complement strand
CCCTGACGGCATTTATCGCCTCTTCATCATGGCCAATACTGGTAGCGCGACGCCGGAGTATGGGGATGACGGCGAAGGTCTGATCTACCGGCGCTCCTACGAAAAGCAGCCTCTTATAGCTCTCGAAAAACCCGCGCATATGACGACTTTGCAGGCTGGTCAGACGCTGTTGATCAAATGGCGCTGCGTGGATGACGAGGGGACGGCAACCATTCGTATCACGATTGACGACGATCCGCATCCAACAGGAGACCCAGACGACCCAGATCCCGCCGACACACTGCCCGAAATCGATACCCTGGTAACGGACCGGGCCTGCAGCTCCGTCGAGGTCGAGAAGACTTACATGTATCAGGTACCCGCGAGCCTGGGCCCGGGTGTGTATTACGTCTTCGCCTATATTCGCGACCCCGAAGCGGCGGACCAGGAGCACTACTCGGTCGCGCCGGCTCCATTCGTTATCAGGGATCCGACCAGGTAGATAGTTTCGACGGTGCGAGCCGTCGCCCCGTTTGCCCTACTACGCACTGCGATTTTCCAACGCCGGCCGCGCGGCGAAGCGCGGTATCGGCGGGTGCTTGTATGACGCTATCCAAAACAGCGACCCATCGGAGGTAACTCGCCCGTGTTCGCATCCGCCGCCGAGGCTCTTAAGTATATTAAAGACAAAGACTTAGCAATGGTCGACCTGAAGATCACCGGCGTCGCCGGCCAGTGGCTTCACATCTCAATCCCCGCGCGTCAATTTTCGCAGCGGCACCTGGAAGAAGGCGTCGGCTATGACGGCTCCTCCGGGGCCGGCTTCTCACGCCTCGAGAGCGGTGACGTCGTCGCGCGCCCCCTGCCGGAGACCGCGTTCATCGATCCGTTCATGGAACGCCCGACGCTGATTTCCTGTGCGAGACGGTCAGCGCGGACACCAGGATTCCCTTTCCCGGCGACCCGCGGAGCCTGCGGATCGAACCCAGAGCCTGGCGATGACTCCCGTACGAAAGCGTAGAAGAGCGGGTCGGAATACAGAACGGTGCGCGAGGGTTCGAGGATGTGTTCGGGCGTGTGGCCAAACGGAGCGCTCGAGAAGCCCGCCAGGACAGGGCCGCCCCGGCCATCGAAGGTATAGGCGGCCGGATACCCGTTGTATATCCTGAACCCCTCCACGACGCTGGCCGCCGTCTCGCCGCTGTGAAACCAGAAGCTGCGGCCCTCATAGGCACAGTTGATGCGGCAGTTTGCGGGATCGCCGGAAGCCGAGCGCAGGGTAACAGCCTTGCCGTGGAAATCCAGGTCGTAGTTGCCCGGCCCAGTGTACGTACCGTCGGCGACACGAATCTCGTCGCCGTCGGACGCGGCGTCGAGGGCGGCCTGGATTGCCGGATATTGCGATGGCACATACAGGATGGAACCCAGGGAATGCCGGGCGGCCAGGCCCGACTGCGGCGGCTCGCCCGCATCGCCAGAGGCCGCGGCGCGGCCCGGCAGGACGAAGACCGCCGCCGCGAGCGTCGCGCAGCAAATCGACACAAATTTCTGACGTGACACCTTTTCCTCCTTACCTGTCAAGACGCCGGCCGAAGCTGACCAGATTGGTCAGTCCCCTGCAATGACCGGCTCCAATTTGACCACGGAGTCACCGCCCGTCTGGTCCGGTGCCCTCCGCGGATCACTCAATGGTGCGGCCTCATTCCAATTGAGCGGTTTGGTCCAGTCCACGCCAAATGTCGCTTGTTGTGTGATTCGGCCGTTCGATCATTATCGGACACCGGCATTGCC
>JAGPEO010000020.1:0-5266 GCA_018056925.1 Phycisphaerae bacterium | reverse complement strand
ATCGCATTCGTCCAGTTGCCCGTCCATCAGCCGCCGCTGCACTATCTTTGAAACCGTATCCTCAATGCGGCTGGGGGTAGGTTCGGACATAGCCCGCACCGCCCCTTCAACCGCATCGCACAGCATGACCACGGCCGTCTCGCGCGACTGCGGACGCGGACCGGAGTAGCGGAAGTTGACTTCCGACACCTCCGGATCGCCCGGCTTGCGCTGCAAGTTGGCGGCGTGGTAGAAGAATTCGACCAGCGTGGTGCCGTGGTGCTCGACGATGAACGGGTGCAGGGCGGGCGGCAGCCGGTACTCGCGGGCCATCTCGATGCCGTCTTTGACGTGCCCGGTGATGATTAAATGACTCATAGCGGGCGATAGGCGCTCGTGCCGGCTGTCTCCGACCGCCTGGTTCTCCGCGAAATACTCCGGCTTGTTGATCTTGCCAATGTCGTGGTAATACGCGCCGATGCGGGCCAGCAGACCCTGCGCCCCGATCGCTTCGGCCGCGTTCTCCGCCAGCGTGCCAACCAGCAGACTGTGGTTGTACGTGCCGGGCGCTTCGGCCGCCAGCAGGCGCAGCAGCGGCTTGCTGGCATCGCCCCACTCCAGCAGCGACATGTTCGTGCTGATCTTGAAGACCCGCTCGATACCCGGCAGGATGCCTTCAATGATGAAGGCCGCCGCCATTGTCGTGCAGGCCGCCGGCAGAGCCTCCGCCATAAACGCGAACCTGAGCGTCTGACCGTCGATGAGCCCGGCGGCCAAGGTCGTGAACAGTGCGAACAAGGTCGCGGCGGCGCCGACCGCCACGATCCCGCCGCGGTTGCGGATATTGTTCAGCCCGACGAGAAACGTGGCGGAAACGACCATCAGGATGAGGAAGAAGCCCATGTTCTGCCGCGTGGCCAGCGTAATCAGCACCGCCAGACCTGCCGCCATCGCCGGTCCGCAGTAGCGGGCGTAGACGATGCCCAAAATGCCGGCGGCGAAGGCCTGCACACCAACCGCGTAATACGGGTTGCCGGTAGCCACGAAGACAGCCCGCGCAATGGCTAGTACCGCCAACATCACTACCGTCGTCGTCAGTTGCCGGGCCGGATCATCGCGCAGCTTGCGCCCTGGGCGGCGCAGGTAGTACGTCAGACCGAGCGGAATTAGGAGGGCCAGAACTCCATAACCATATACAGCCAGGCGCTCGGAAGCCCGGGCTGCGGTTATCTCCTGGTGTTCCTCGATTAAGCGCTGATAGGCGTCCGGCTGGTGGCGCTGCAGCGCCGCCAATTCCTCTTCCGCGGGCAGCTCACGCCGCAGCCATTTGCGGTATTCCTCGTGTTCGGCCTTGAGCAACTCGTGCTCTTTCTTGGAAATCTGTCCGGCATCTGTCAGCAGTTGCTCGCGCGCGTAAACCTCGTGCTGTTTGGGGACCGCGGCCCAGGCCTCCTGCGCGGCGCGACTGGTCAGATCAGCCGCGTAGCGGTAGATGGCCCGCACCGGGCTATCTGCGCCGGCCGCTCCTGGCGCGGCAGCGTCGGGTTCGCGCCGCAGCATTCCGGCAATCGAGTTCTTCATCGACGCCTGCAGCGGGGCGGCGAACGCCTGCGAAGCGGCCGCAGCCACCAGTTCGACCGCATCCGGCTGTGCCGTCGTGATGAGCTTCGAAACCGGTAACTCGCGTTCCACGGCGTCTTTGCCGGCCTCGGGGGGCTCGATCAGCTTGGCCCGGTCCGCAGTTCGCCGCGCGGCGGCCTCAGCCGCCTCGACCAGGAGCGGGGTCTGGCTCTTGAGGCTGAAAACGGCTCGTTCGACGGCGCTCTGGAAGCGTGCCACTTCCCGCTGTTGTTCGCCGGCATCGGCTACCTTGGCGATTCGCAGCAGCTCATCGCGGCCCGCCTCGTCCAGAATGATGCGGGTGCGGCGGGCTTCTTCCTGCAAGCGGGCCGGGTCGTCGGCGTGCACTTTGGCGAGCTGCAGGGCGTTCGTCAGGCGGCCGGCGATGTCCTTGAGCAAGGACACGTCCAGCTCGTAGTAATTCGGACTGTTGTCGCGTGCCCGTCCGCGCATCTCGATGGTGCGGGTGGTGTCCTCCAGCCTGAATTCCACCCGCGCCGCCAGCGCTCGTGAGACCGTCTGCCCTGCCCGTATCCGGAATACTGGGCCGCCGAAGTTCACAAGGTAGGCCGCCAGAATCGCGAACCCCACCGCCAGGCCGATCGGCGTCAGGCTCGCGCGCGCCGGCAGGCGGCGATACCAGCTCCAGCCGCGCTCAGCTTTGGAGCGCCGGATTTCTCGGCGGCGAGCGGATGTTCTGCCAAACGGCCACATAGGACGTAACCAAACCAGTGCGGGCTACTGAGTCGTCTGTTCGCCAGCCGGGCTTGAACTCGGTAAGCCGCTTTCTGGGGCCGGCTCCGTCGGGGGGAGAGTACGGCGGCGATTATCAGACCGTGTCGGACGCCCGGCAGTCAGCGGCTCATCGGCGTACCGCGTCACGACGGCCTGCACAAGCTTATGGCGAATTATATCGACTTCCGTCAGCCGTAGAATAGCGATGCCTTCCACGCCGCGCAGCCGGCTAACCGCGTCCACCAGTCCGGATGCCTGCCCAGGCTCCAGGTCGATCTGGCTGTCGTCGCCGGTCACGATCATCTTGCTGTGGTGCCCCAGGCGCGTCAGGAACATCAACATCTGGGAGGGCGTGCAGTTCTGCGCTTCGTCGAGAATGATTACCGCATTATTGAGCGTTCGACCGCGCATGTAAGCCAGCGGAATCACCTCGATTATGTCGTTTACCATGAACCGCTTGAGCTGGTCGAACGTCATCATGTCGTGCATGGCGTCGAACAGCGGCCGCAGGTAGGGGTTCACCTTCTGCTGCAGGTCGCCGGGCAGAAAGCCGAGCTTCTCGCCGGCTTCCACCGCCGGGCGAACGAGAACGATCCGGTTCGTATGTCCGGACTTGAGCAGGCTTACCGCGACGGCGACGGCCAGGTAGGTCTTGCCGGTGCCGGCCGGTCCGGAGCAGAACACCATGTCATAGTCGAGCATGGTGCGGACGTAGCGGCGCTGGCCCTCGGTGCGCGGGGCAATGACGACGTGCGGCGTGAATACCGCCAGCGCCTCGCCGGACGGGCGCTCCTGGGCGCCAACGACGTCGGCCAGGGTTTGCTCGAGGGCACGTTCGTCGATGTACTCGCGGCCGCGGAGCAGTTCCTGCAGGCGTTCAACGACGGCCGCCGCGCGTGCGACGACGGTGGGTTCGCCGACGATGCGTACGGTGTTATTGCGGGCCTGGAGCTGGACGTCGAGCGTTTGGCGGATGCGGCGGAGATAGGCGTCGCCGGGCCCGAACAGGGCAGCCCGCTTATGCGGCTCCTTCAAGGTCAGAGATAATTCCATCTACTATAGGTTATCCGGCCTTGGAGCGGCTGGCCATGGGGTTGAGAGCCGCTGACTGTTAGCGATTTGCGGAGCCGGGACGGGCCACTCAGGAATTGAAACGGAACCGGCCGGCTTCAATTCGGCCGGCCGTACCTTGTTCGAGGGCGTTGGCCGAACCCGCCGTCCGGCTTCAACCGGCGAAGCCCGGCCTTCGCCCTCTTGCACTTTGTGCGCGTGGCGACCTGGCCTAGCGCCGCCGCACCAGCATCAAGGCGGCCATCGCCAGCAGTCCCAGTGAGGCGGGCTCAGGGACCCAGTTGGCTTGCATCGCATCGAAAATGAGGCCCCAGCCCATTCCGGCGTTCGTAGTCATGACGATTGTGGAAATCGGCGTGTCGCTGTGCCAGCCTTGCCAGCCCCATGTCCCCGGCACAACGGTCAGCGGGAGCGACCCGATCACCGCTCCGGATGCATCGCTGAACGTGATTGTGCCGTCTTCTGCGGCCGCGTTCGTCGTGATATAGGTTCCGAAGTCGGTTACGGGCACCGTGAACTGAAGCACCGTATCGCCGGCCGTTGTGCCGCCCATCCAGTTGCCAAAGCGCGGCATCACGGTACCGCCGGGGCCTTGCCAGTAATTGGCGATGACGACCGTGTGCGAGAGGGAATCGTCCATCGAGCATCGGCCACGGAAGATTTCGACCGGGGACGGATGCCCGCCGGGTGAAAGCACGTCTTCAAAACCTTCTGTGGAATAGCCGGTGAACTCGGGAACGGTAACGATATCCGCCCACGCCAAGCTTGCCGCGCATAGCAGCGAAGCAGTCACAAACACATACCTCAAACTCATTCCTCGACCTCCTATGTTCTCCTCTGTCGGTCTTTTCCTGGCCGCATTCACAGACGAGCTGTCGGCTCCAAAATAACATAGAGGGCGGATTCCATGCAAGCTTCTTTTTGGACAGCTGAAAAAATTTCCCTGTATATCCGATAACTCGCCGTGACCAAAACATCCACAACTTATCGGCACATGATCAAGCCCAGCGTATACATGAGTGCCTGAGCACCTGGCCCCGGCGCTACTTCAAACCGCGTTTTTGTGCGGGCCGCTTGATCACCTGATCACCTGCCGATCCCGCCAGGCCGCAAACGCGCGCTCCTCGCCATTTCTAACTTGAGCTTTGCTCTTGGAACCGAAACTCGAAACCCGAACTACCATAACTCCGGTAGTGGAGAATAGGCGATGCTTGCGAGCCAACACGCGTTTTTCGGCAACATCCTCGACTACGCCGGCATGTTTCCGCCGGCGCAACTGCCGCTGGACGCCTCAATCCGCAACTACCTGCAATACCAGTCCGAGCCGGAATCCTGGCTGCTGGCGCGCTTCATTTGCCCAGCCGGCCGGCTGCACGACCTGCGGCCATACGTCACCAAACATGTCAGCGGCCGATCGCCACTGCGAATATCCGTGCTCGGTAGCGGCGGCGATACGGCGGCGACTTTTCTGGACAATTTGAATAGCGATTTGGAGGCCACGGCGGACTTCCGGCAGGAGTTCGGCCCCGCGGTGGCGGTAGAGTGCTTTGAGGCGCGCCTTCCGGCCGGAGATTTGCTGGAGCCCGCTGACTTGCTGACGATGATCTCCGCTGCCTTCGCCGCGCAGGGATTGACGGCGCTGCCGCGCTTCTTTGAGCTGCCGGCGACTGCCAACTGGCCCCGCATCGCAAACGCTCTGGCCACAGTCCATCACTCCGCCTCACCCGAAGGGCCGGGCGTGGCCGGCGGACGTGCCTTGAATGGGCTGAAGCTGCGCTGTGGCGGAAGCGAGCCGGCCGCCATTCCGTCAGCCGCCCAAGTCGCGACTGCCATTGGAGCCTGCCTGTCCGCCAACGTTCCG
>JAGPEO010000299.1 GCA_018056925.1 Phycisphaerae bacterium | reverse complement strand
CACTTGAACGCGGGAATCGCGCGACTATCGTTTAACAACAGGTGTTCGGGCTGTAAGAAGCTCGGGTTAGGTAAAAAGAAGGGAGAGATATGGAATCTTCGCATCCGCAATGTTCGCCAATGCAGCCGCTGGTCACCCGCGTGGCTCCGGACTTTGTTGCTCAGGCCGTGCTGCCGGACAACACGTTTGCCGAGCTGCGACTGTCGCAATTTCGCGGCAAGTACGTGGTGTTGTTCTTTTATCCGCTGGACTTCACGTTCGTCTGCCCATCGGAGGTGATCGCGTTTGACAAGAAGCTGCCGGCGTTTCGCGAGCGAAATTGCGAGGTGATCGGCGTTTCGGTGGATTCGCACTATTCGCACTGGGCCTGGAAGAACACGCCGCGCGAGAAAGGCGGCATCGGGCAGGTGCAGTTCCCGATCGTGGCTGACCTGACGAAGAAGATCGCGCGCGACTACGGCGTTCTCCTGGAAGACGGCGGCGTCGCGTTGCGTGGGTTGTTCCTGATCGACCGCGAGGGGGTTGTGCGGCACGCGGTAATCAACGACCTGCCACTGGGCCGCAACGTGGACGAGACGCTGCGAATGGTGGACGCGCTGCGCCACTTTGAAAAGCACGGTGAAGTGTGCCCGGCGAATTGGCGGCAGGGCGAAGAGGCGATGAAGCCGAGCGCGGACGGCGTGGCGAAATACCTGGCCCGGCACGGCTGACGTGGATTAGCAATGCTCTGATAAGACAAGGATTGTCCTGTCGCTCTGCACGCTCTCAGAACGGCGGGTGTTCAGGCGAGGCTCTCGGCAGGTCCCCGCTCAGGAGCCTCGCCTTTCATTGTATCGTGGGGGCCAACGGCAATTTGGACGGGAGCGGATGGGAATCGAACCCACCAAGGACTGCGGGTACAGCCCTTCAACGGCTTTGAAGGCCGCGGTGCCCACCAGGTGCACGGACGCTCCCTGATTGCGAAGCATGTTAGTCGTCGGCGGGGCGGTGGGCCAGTGCGAGTCATGAGCATATGAGCGACAAAGTGGGGCAGCGCTCTGATTACCCTTCGTGGTTCAGGGAGCGCCGGAGGCGGCGGGCGTGGTGGCCAGGCGCTCCAGGACGCGTTGGCGCTCGGTATCTTGCGGCGGGCTGTGCAGGAGATATTGGCGGTAGTGGCGGGCCGCGGGTTCGTAGTGCTGGGCCAGCCATTCGGCGTCCGCCAAGCGCAGGGCCAGGGCGGGATCGTCCGGACGAAGGCGCGCGGCGCGGTAGCAGAATTCGCGTTCCAGGTCGTGATCGCCGCGCTGGGCGTAGTAGTCGGCCAGGCTGAGGTAGGCCTTCGCCAGCGTCTGGTCATGCTCTTGCGGGTCGCGTGCGGCGCGCAGGCGGATGTAGCGCAGATAGTCGTCCGGGGCGCCGGCTTGCAGGGCGATGTCCGCCAGGGCGTCTAAGTCGGTCGGCTGGGCGTCAGCAAGAATGGCGGTTTCGTGGGCTTTGGCCAGCGCCAGGGCTAGTTCGGGCTTGCACAGGGCCAGCCACAGGCGCGCGTGTAGTAGATGGGCGGCTGGTTGGTCAAAGCCGCCGTCCAGGGCTCGCCGCAGGCGGAACCAGGCGGAGTCGCTGGTGCAGCAGAGAAAGCGGTCCGGGCCGCGCTGCTCGACCAGGAGGAAGTCACCGGAGAACTGGCCGAGGCGCCCGTTTGTGATTTGGCGTACCGTCGATTTGCCGAGGATCTGGCCTAGGCCGAACCAGGCCTGAGCCGCCCGGAAATCGACGGCTGGAGTAGGGCCGTGTTCGCGTTCGAAATCACGCACCAGAGCCAAGGCGGCGGCCCAGTGTCGTTGGGCCAATTTGGCGTCGATGTGTGCCAACGGCTGCGCGTCCTCTGGCAGCGAGGGGTGTGTGCTCTGCGCCGCGGCGGGGAACGTCAACCTCCCAGCCGCCAAAAGGGCCAACGTCGCCAATAATGAGAGTGATGTCGGCCAGGCTTGCGGCTGCTGCGGCGAGCATTTCAGCCGGAGACAACGGCGGCTGCCTTTAAAGATCGCTGAGACTTGCGGTGTACAGGACTTCTCGGTTCGCATACGCTATCAAGCGGCGAAACGGGCGGCCGATGGCCCACTGGGCCGTTGTGTCGCATGCATTGTGGGCGAAACTAGTGCCGAGTGCAATCTGATATGGATGCGCACGCTCTTGAGTGTCTCGATTTTCCCCGGATTCGCGATTTGTTGGCCGGCTATGCTTCGTGCGGGCTGGGCAAATCGCTGGCCAAACACATTCAGCCGGTGGCACGAGCGGATCTCGTGCGTCGCTGGCTGAGTCAGGTTGAGGAACTGCAACGGCTGGAGTTGGAGCGGGGGCTGCCGCCGTACGGCGGGATCAGCGATGTGCGTGAGGTCGTCAAACGCTGTGCGCCCCCGCTGCGCGTGACCGTGGAAGAGATGGCGCAAATCGGCAGCACGTTGGCCGGCACGCACGCGGTGGCGGCGTACCTGCGCGACCTGCCCGAGGGACACCCGGAGCTGCAGCACCTGAAGGAGCGCATCGGCGATTTTGAGCCGCTGGCGCTGCGCATTCGCGGGGTGATCGACGAGCGCGGCCGCGTGCGCGACGACGCCAGCCCGAAGCTGCAGCGAGTGCGGCGCGAGATCGAGGAGGCGTCTGGAGAGATCGGGCACGCGGTGGAGCGCCTGCTGCACGAGCCGCAGGTGCGGCGCTTACTGCAATACCCCAATCCCACGTTCCACAACGACCGAATCGTGCTGCCGTTGCGGACGGAGTACCGCGGGCGGCTGCCGGGGATAATTCACCGCGCCTCGGACAGCGGGGCGACGTTGTACGTCGAGCCGGCGCAGGCGGTGGAGCTGAACAACCGGATCACCAACCTGCGGGTCGAGGAGCAGGAGGAAGTGAACCGGCTCTTGTGGGAGCTGGCTCACGAAGTACACCTGAACGAGAGCGAAATTCTCAAGGCGCTGGACGCGCTGGCGGTACTCGACCTGATTACGGCCAAGGTGCGCTTTGCGCGTGATTTCGAGCTGTGTTGCCCGCGAATCAGCGAGGATGCGGTGCTGAACGTCAAGCAGGCGCGGCACCCATTGTTGGTTGATATGATGCGGCGGCGGCAGGCTCAGGATGGCGATAGTGACCACGTCGTGCCGATTGACTACCGCCTGGGTGAGGATTTTGACCTGTTGATCATTACGGGTCCGAACACGGGCGGGAAGACGGTTACGCTGAAGACTATTGGGCTGATCGGGCTGATGGTCCAGGCGGGTCTGCCCGCGCCGGTGGCGCCCGGCAGTCAGGTGGGCATTTTCAGCAATGTGCTGATCGACGTGGGCGACGAGCAGAGCCTGCAACAATCGCTGAGCACGTTCAGTGCGCACTTGAAACGGCTGATGGGGATGCTGCGGCGGGCCAGCAAGCGAACGCTGGTACTGCTGGACGAGCTGGGGGCCGGCACGGATCCGGACGAAGGGGCGGCGATCGGCAAGGCGCTGCTGGACGAATTTCTGCGGCTGGAGACCCGCTGCGTGGCGACCACGCACCTGGGGGCTCTGAAGGGCTACGCCCTGACGCGCCGGCGGGTGGAGAACGCATCGGTCGAGTTCGACCCGGAGACGCTGCGGCCGACGTATCGCCTGCGGATTGGTGAATCCGGCAGCAGCAATGCGATTGAGGTTGCGGCGCGGCTGGGAATGCCGAAGCGTTTGGTAGTGGCTGCGCGGCGGAATCTTTCGCGCAAGGCGCGGGCGCTGCGGGCGGCCCTGCAAAGCACCGCGGACGTAAAGCGTCAGGCGGAAGAGGCACGGAATGCGGCCGACGCGGCGCGCGAAGAGGCGGACCGCGCGCAGACGGAGGCAGGGGCAGCCCGGGCCGTGCTCCAGCAACAGCAGCAGGATTTCCAGACTTGGGTAACACGAGTGGTGCATCTGCAGCCGGGTGACGCGGTACGGGTGCGCAACTTCGATCGCGACGGCCGGATCGTGCGGCTGCGTCTGGATCAGCACCGGGCGGAGGTGAACGTGGGGGCGTTTGCCGTCGAGGTGCCGCTGGGAGACATTCTGCCGCCGGAAACGCCGCCGCCTCCGCCGCGTCCGGTTCCGGCCGTGCCTGTTCAAGTGCCGCGCAAGAAGCGGGAGAAGGTTGCGGCGGCGGGGACAGCAGGGGCACAGTCGCCCGCGGGTGGTCGAGGCGCGGAACATCGTCCGGCACCGGGCAAGGGGGCAGTGCCGGCTGCGGCGGGGCCTTCGCCGCGAGCGCCGCGCCCGCCCCGGCCGTCGTTGCCATCGCTGACGGCAGAGCAAGCGGCGAAGCTGGTTGCCGGCGATCAGGTTTACGTACGGCGGTTCGAGCGGGAGGGGCAGTTCGTGCGGATCAAGCCGGGCAAGCAGGTGGCGATAGTGAGCGTGGGAGCGATGGAGGCCGAGGTCCCGTTTGAAGGTCTGGCGTTGCCGATGCGGCGCAGGGATGGACGGCCGCGGCAAGGCGCGCGAGGCGCGGAGCGAAGAGATAGGGTGCGAGCGGGTAAGGCTCCCGAAGGTCAAACACCTGGCAGCCCGCCGCCGGAGCCGCCCAGCGCGAAGCCGAGTGCAGGTAGCGCGGACCCCCCGAGTGTGGGGAGCGCGGGACCAAGCGCGGGAAGCACGGAACCGAGCGCAGGAGGCGCTGGGTCAAGCGCAGGGAGCCCGGAGCCGAGTGCAGGGAGCCCGGGGCCGAGTGTAGAGAGAGAATCGGGGTCGCCGCCGGAATCGCCCGCAAGTTGATTCGGGACGCGGGTGCCATGCCCAAGCTGTAAGCGCGGGCATGCCCCTGTGATTTCCGGCGTTGCGGCGTCGGGGGGTAAACGGTGACGGCATGCCCGGGCCGCTACGCGGCTTGGGCATGGCA
>JAGPEO010000298.1 GCA_018056925.1 Phycisphaerae bacterium | reverse complement strand
GTGGCGCGCGTGCTGAAACATTACGAGTGCGACGCCGTGCTCTGCCTGGACGGTCATCAGCCCGCCCTGGATGCCCGGCTGGCGAGCGGAATGGTAGCGCAGATGCGCGAGCGGGCGGATCAGGCCGGGCTAATCTTCTCGCAAGCTCCGCCGGGATTGGCTGGATTGGTGCTGACGCGCGATGCAGTGTCCCAATTGCTTGCGCAGGACATTCCGGTGGGTCTGCTGCTGTCATATCGTCCGGAAATGCCGCGCGGCGACCCGATCACGCAGCCGAGCTGCTTCCAGGTCGACCCGGAAGTTGCGCGGACGACGGCCCGCTTCGCCGCGGATACGCGCCTTTCGGCGGAACTCCTCGACCAAGCTTTTGCCACCCTGGGCGAGCAGGTCGAATCAGGACCGCTGTGCGCATTCATTCGGGAGCGGCAGCAGGCTCACGTTCGCAAGCTACCGGCTGAAGTCGAAGTCGAACTGACAACTGCGACTCCCCTGCCGGAGAGCACGCTGCGGCCCCCAGGTGTCCCACCTCGGGAGTTGTACAATATTGCAGATTTGAGCCGCCTCGGAGATCAACTGGCGGCCTATGACGATCAACTGGTCGTCTTGGGCGGTCACGGCGACCCCCTTTCCCATCCCCGGTTCGCAGAGGCCTGTGAGCGGTTACGGGCCGGAGTTCTCGGGCTGGCGGTGCGCACGCCGCTCGTCAACTTATCGGATGATTGCCTCGAAGCTCTGTTCGCCCATAAAGTCGACATTCTGCAGGTCCGATTAGATGCCAACTCCGCCGACACGTACCGGCGGGTGCACCGCTTGGACTGCTTCGAGCGAGTTATCGCGAACATCGAACGCATCGAGCGGCTGCGGCGCGAGCGCGTAAGTGCTGAGCCCATAGTGGTTTGCAGCTTGACCCGTTGCGCGCCGACCTTGCCCGAAATGGAGGAGTTCTACGACCACTGGATCAAGCGCACCGGTTGGGCCGTCATCGAGGGCTATAACGACTATTGTGGCGCGCTCCCGGAAGATAGTTTGCTCCGTGCCGATCCGCCCGTCCGGGAACCTTGCCGCCGGCTAAGCCATTCGTTCGTCTTGCTCGCCGACGGCGCGGCAACGCTGTGTCACCAGGATTACCGCGGCCAACTGGCGATCGGCGACTGGCGGACGAAACCGCTAACGGAGTTGTGGGCATCTGCCGAAATTGCCAATGCGCGCCAGGCCCACGCCAGAGGTGAGCTGGATAGTTATCCAGCCTGCCAGCGGTGTCGGGAGTGGTTCCGGCCATAGCGGGCGCGTAAATCTCCGGTTAGAGTGCAATCAGACGAGAACCTATTGAAACCGATCGATTCGTCCGTTAGCATACTAATGGCTGAGGCAGGCGCGAATCATAATGATTAACTAGCCTTGCCTTCGGACTTATCTCGTTCATACGCCGAATCATCCTCAGCCGGACAATTAGGATTCGTTTCACAGGCGTTTGGCGACCGCCGGGCTGGGACTGCAGGATTACCCAGTTCGCGACCGCCACGGAACGAGGTGTGTCGTGGCCGACACAATCAAATGTGCTTGTTCCCACTGCGGGGCGAAGTATCGCCTCCCCATCGAAGCGCAGGGCCGCACTGCGCGCTGTAAGCGGTGCGGCGAAAAGTTCGAGGTGCCGCGCCAGGAGTCCTCTCTTGAGGACACCATCCTCAGTTGGCTGACCCCGCCGGAAGAAGAGGAAGCCGACGTCGCCAAGCCACGCGTCATCAGCATGCCGCGCGAGCCGGTTGACCCGGAGGCAGCCAAGCGCGCCCGCGGCCCGATCCGGCTGAAGGAAGAGTCGGAACCGGACGCGAAACCGGCGCGGACCGCGAAGGCCACGTAGGCGTAGCCGTTAACGAGGGCATGCCCGCGCTTACAGCTTGGGCATGGCACCCGCACTGCTTGAGGCTGACGCTTCATGCAGTGGCACACGCGGGCGCGTGTTATCGCGCTTGGCGGGTGTGGCGGATGGGGCGGGCGATCAAGTCGTAGCCGTCAGTTCCGATGCACTCGGCAGACAGCAATTGCCCAGGCGCAAAGTCGCCCTTTTGCAAGAGCGTGACTGAGTCGACTTCCGGCGCCTGGCCGGCGTGCCGCGCGGCGTAACCGCGCCCGGCTTCGTCCAAACCGTCTACCGCGAGATAGAGCGGCTGGCCGATTTTGGCGCGCGCTGCGGCCAGGGCCACTTCCTGCTGCGCCAACATGAATCGCGCATAACGCTCCTCCTTGACCGCCTCGGGGAGCTGTTCTTTCATGCGCGCGGCCGGCGTTTCAGCCTCGAAAGAGAACTTGAACGCGCCGGCGGCGTCGAAGCCGAAACCGCGCACGAACTCCAGCAATTCGTCAAATTCCGCCTCCGTTTCGCCTGGGAATCCGACGATGAAGGTCGTCCGGATCGTGACATCAGGAATGCGGCGACGAATTCGCTGCAGCAGGGCTTCGGTTTTGGCGCGGGTGATCCGCCGGCCCATCGCCTTGAGCATGCGGTCATTAATGTGCTGAAGCGGGATATCAATGTACTTGAGGACCCGGTTGCACTCGGCTATCGCGTCCAGGACTTCATCTGATAGCACGGTCGGGTATACGTACATCAGCCTTATCCAGCGGGCGCCATCGCACCGTGCGTCGAGGAACCGCAGCAGTCCCGCCAGCCCGGACTCGTAACCGATGTCACGGCCGTAGCTCGTGGTGTCCTGGCCGATGAGAATCAGCTCGCGGGCGCCGTCCGATATGAGCTCGTGGCACTCGGCAAGCAGCTCGTTAGGTTGCTTGCAGCGCATGGGGCCGCGAATCGACGGGATGGTGCAGAACGTGCATTTCTGGTCGCAGCCTTCGCTGATGCGTACGTAGGCGTAATGCTGAGGGGTGAGGCGCAAACGGCCGGTATCAGACCAGGCTTGGGGGTGATAATCGCCGAGGAAAAGGTCCGGGCGGCTTCGGCCGGCACGAGCCGGGGCTCGACCCCAAACAGCTTCCGGGATGTCGTCACGGTTGTGTACGCCGACCAGCGCGTCCACCTCCGGAATCTGCTCGCGAATCTTCTCTCCATCTCGCTGCACCAGGCAGCCGGCGACCACGATGCGTTTGAGTTGGCCGCGCCGCTTGCGTTCAGCCAATTCGGCGATTACCGCCATGGCCTCCTCGCGCGCCGCGCCGAGAAAGCCGCAGGTATTGACGAGCACCGTATCCGCCGCCAGCTCATCGGCACTGATGATGGCGCCGGACTCGGCAATCTGGCCCAGCATTTTTTCTGAATCAACCAGGTTCTTGGCGCAGCCGAGCGAGATAAGTCCGACCACGGGTGGCTTGCCGGACCGCGGCGTGTGGCGGCGTTTTGGGGCGCTCTGGGCTCCGCCCACTACCGGCAAAGGCTTGCCGACGGGCCGCTTTTGCCCAGCCGTATCGGGTCGAAGGTGTTCTCTCGCGAAATCTGTCATGCCCTGCCGGTTGAAACCCATTGTCGGATTCTACGAGCCATTGTTGGATTCTACCGGCCCATAATACCGCGGTAATCGCCGTGTGGCGCCGGCCGACTGGAATCCGGGCCGGAGTCCGCCAGCCGCGCGGGTTAACTCGACACGACCGGGCTGGTGCCGATCTGGATGCCGTCTTCGTAGCGGGTCAGGTCCACGTGCCGTCGCCACGCCGGATCGGTGTTCGGAAAATCCGTGCGGAAGTGGACGCCGCGGGATTCGGTCCGGGCCGAGGCCGCGCTGGCGATGCACAACGCGATCGTGAGCATGTTCTGCGTTTCCCAGGCCGCCGGCTCATCGAATAGCTTGTCCATGATGTAGCGGGCCCAGAATTCGATGATCTCAATTGTTTCCCGCAGGCGGTCAGCCGAGCGCTCCACCCCGACGTTGCGCGACATCACGCTGCGCAGACTGTTCAGCACATCGGCGATGTCGAGCGGCGTACGGGGAGATTGCGGCAGCAGGTGGCTTACGGCCGGCGGGTGCTCGATGCGCCCGTTGCGCTGCGCCCGCTGCGCGGCCAGGCGGCCCGCACGGCGCCCGAAGACCAGCCCTTCGAGTAGGGAGTTGCTGGCCAGCCGATTTGCCCCATGCACGCCGCTGTTGGTGACCTCGCCGCAGGCCAGCAGACCGGGCAGGGTCGTTTGCGCATTGGCGTCGATCAGAACGCCACCGACCAGATAGTGGGCGCTGGGGCGGATGGGGATCAGATCGCGCTCCGGGTTAATGTCAAAATCGGCCAGGAGGCGGGCGATCGTCGGAAAACGGGTCGCGAAATGCCCGGGCGGAAAGTGCCGCACATCCAGGTGCATCCAGGCGGCTTCCTCTCGCTTCATTTCGGCTGCGATCGCGCGGCTGACCACGTCGCGCGGGGCCAGCTCGGCCCGCTCATCGTAGCGCAGCATGAAACGCTGTCCGGCACGATCCAACAGGTACGCACCTTCGCCGCGGACTGCTTCGCTGATGAGGGCGCGCGAGGCGCCGGCCAGGTAGAGCGTGGTCGGATGGAATTGCACCATCTCCATGTCACGCAGAACGGCCCCGGCGCGGAAGGCCATCGCCAGCCCGTCACCGGTTGCGACCGACGGATTCGTCGTTTCACGGAAGAGCCGCCCGACGCCGCCCGTCGCTAGGATGGTCGTGGTGGCCCAGTACATCTGGTGGCCGTACTTGGGGTGAAAAGCAATCGTGCCGCGGACCTGCCCCTCGTGCGTCAGCAGATCGATTGAAAAGCAATGCTCGAAGAGTCGAATACGCGGGTGCCGCCGGACGCGCTCGAGGAGCACGCGTACCACTTCCTGACCGGTGGCATCGCCCTGCGCGTGGATGATGCGGTTGGCCGAATGCCCGCCCTCGCGCCCAAAATCCAATTCGCCCCCGCTGCTATCGAAGCACGCGCCC
>JAGPEO010000019.1:4694-21628 GCA_018056925.1 Phycisphaerae bacterium | reverse complement strand
CACCCGGCGTTTACAGCTTGGGCATGGCACCCAACGCCGGTGGAGGTGGAAGATGGATGCATTTCAGGCAGGCGGACACGCAGGCGACGTTCAGGACGGGGCGATCAGCCGTAGACGATTTTGCCAGGCCGCGGCGCTAGGACTGGGCGGGCTGGCTATAGGCGAATACCTCAGCGGCTTTCAGGCCCGGGCGGCAGGTCCGGGGCCGCTGCCGCCGCCGATCGTGACTGGCCGCTCTCTGGAAATCTGCATGAATAGCAGGGTTTCCAGGCATTCCGGCCTGACCGGCACCGCCACGACCCAGCAAATCTCGAACGTCTTATGGGCGGCAGGAAGAGCGCCGGTCGTGGGCAGTCATCGCACAATCACGCTCAAAACGCCGCAGGCGACGTACATTTATCACCCGGAGGATCACACGCTGGAGTACTCCTCCTCCAGTACGGTGAGCAATGCATTCCGGCTGAACTTCGACCGCGAGCTGGATTTTGACGCCGGTGTTGCATACGTGCTGGCGCTGTGGGCTTCGGTCTCGCTCTGGACCGGCACCTCATCACAACTGGTGAGTTGCCCTCAAATCGAGGACTTGAACTTCGGCGTCAATAGCTGCGCGGGCCTGACGACTTCGCTCGCAGCGGTGTCTTCCGACGGCTCGCTGCCCAATCCGATCACCGATGGAAATAACCGCCTCGAGGAGGTGCTGGCGAAGCTGCGCCTGCGGCACACGTTTCGCCCGGACCTGGATCTCGCGCCGCAGCGGCTCTCGCAAATCCTCTGGGCCGGCTATGGCAATGCACCGCACACGGCTGTCGGGCGGGGCGGTTTGACGGTGCCCTCCTGGACGGCGAGTTACTTCCTGACCAACCGGATTTACGTCGTCAACGACCGCGTGTGGCGCTACTGCAACCGGATCGGTTCCGACCCGGCCACACGCGACCATCGCCTGCAGTTGGTCAAGAACAGCGACGTGCGCGAGCAACTTCGGACGGCCCTGCCCGATCTGCCGCATGCGCCCTGCTACGTCCTGCTGTGTCTTAGCTCGACCGGGCTGACGACCTGGTATCAGAGGCTCGAGACGGGTTTCGTGGCCGGCGGCATCCTGCTGCAGGGCGCGGCGCTCGGCTTAGGCTGTGACTTCAAGGTCCCCCTCGACTCAAGCGAGCAAGCGGCCGTAAAGAGCATCGCACAGCTCCCTTCGGGCGACTATCCGCACGCCATAGTTGCAGTCGGCCACCCCCCGGCCGATCTCGATGGCGATGGCGACCTCGATGGCGCCGATGTAAGCATGCTCGGCGTGTGCCTGAATGGTCCGGAGGTAGCTGCCAGTCCCGATTGCGCGGGCGCCGACCGTAATGGCGACGGCGACGTGGACCTCTCGGACTTCGCCGGCATTCAACCGGACTGAGATTAGCGGTCCTCCGGCAGTGACGTGTGCTAGCGGAATCTAAAAACCAATGGCCCGCGCCGCTGCCTGGCCTCCACAGCCGAGCCTTAACGACGCGCGGAGCACTGCCCGTGCGACGCTTGACCCATCCGTCCCAGAATCCCTTATCCCCCTCGCCGCGGCCAACCGCTCACCAGGGACCCGAAAACACCGGATATTATTAGGTGCCTCGCTCGGGCTCGTCCTCGCCGCTCTGCATCTTTGCGCCTCTTAAGCCGATTGAATTCGCCCCCCCAAAACGATTATCATGAACAGGTCGGTTGCTCGGCAGAAAATCCGACCTCGGCGCCCAGCGCAGCCGTGGAGTGCTCGCTGCGCTGAGGCGATTCCGTTCCCGCGCCCTGCCGGCGGTTAGCGAACCGTCGGGGCGCGCTTGTCGAATTTGGCTTTTCAGGAGGATGGAAAAGTGATGAAACGTCTAATTGCAGTAGTCGCGGCAAGTGCCGCAATGTTGGCGCTGAATGTTCAGGCTCAGGATTGCATCATTATCAGCGAGATCGTGCATGGCGCCGGCAGTGGCGGCTGCCCGGTCTGGATGGAAATTACGAACACGGGCACCAGCGACTACACCTTCCCGGCCGGCGGCGTGATCGTGCAGACGCCGCCCGGCACGTCGGACCTGATCGTCGATATCGACCTGACCGGCGTCACGATCAGCGCCGGCGACTCCTTCGTTATTGCGACCCGGAACGGCTATTGGTGCACGGGTTCGTTTTTCGGCACGTACGGGTTCGACCCCGACATGACCGTCAATAGTGTCTGGGGCGAGACGCAGGATGGCGAGGGCGATGCAGCCTTGATCCTAACCGACACCGCCGACGGCTCGCACCTGCTGGATATCTACGGCGAATTCGGTGTTGATGGGACCGGCCTGCCGTGGGATACCACGCACGGATACTCGCACCGTCTGCCCGCGTACAGCAGCGGCAGCGGCGGCACGTTCGTCGCTTCCGAGTGGTTCCTGGGCGGCGCGGAAAGCTCGGTTCCCCCCGTGATGGAACCGCCGATTTCCGACGAGGAGTGGCTGCAGATGGTGACGACGCCCGGTACGCACGAATTCGAGCCCTGCTCGCCCTGTGGCGCTCAGCAGAAAGCGGATGCGAACTGTGATGGCGCCGTCAACGTTTTTGATATCGACCCGTTCGTGTTGGCCTTGACCACCCCAGAGGCCTGGGAGGCTGAGTACGGATCCAGTTGCAACATGCTTTGCACCTGCGACTGCAACAGCGACGGCTCCGTGAACGTGTTCGACATCGACCCGTTCGTTAGCTTCCTCACCTCCGGCAGCTACTAGCAGAACGGGCTCTCGACTTCGATTAACCCTCGCGGGTAGCCACTGCTTGAACCGCTAGGTTCAAGCAGTGGCTACCGATCTAAGTGCCGAGTCCGGCTCAACCTGAACGCGAACAGCCCTAGTTTGCCGCTGAAGCCGCCTTGCTGGGCGTGCGACTCGGCCAGCGCCCAAGCACAACTGGCACATATCGCTCAATCAGCCAGACGATCGGCAGGCACACAGCCACTGATAGCAGCGTCAGGCCCACACACGTCGCCGTCAGTATCAGAACGCTATCCTTGGGAAGAAGCGGCGCCACCCGCTGCGCCAGCGGTAGGTTGACCAGCCCGTGCAGAATTCCGTTCAGGCACATCAAACCCAGGGTGATCTGCCCGAATCTCGCCAGAATCCCGCTAAACGACAGCAGACTTGACAAGCCCACCATGAACAAGATGCCGGCAAAGGCCGTCAAGAAGAACCACCCGACGTTTCCATACGCTCCGTGCGCCACGTATGCGACCGTATGCACCTTGTTATAGTTTAAGGTCACCAAGGTAACGACCAAGCCGACCGCTCCTGCCGCAACCAGTGGCAGCCGACGCGAGGCGAGCCCCATCGCGGTAACCCGTTGGAACAAAATGCCGCCCTGATAAAACACAATCGCGGCCACCACCGAGCTGAACTGCCAAAAATCGATCTTGAGCAGCCCCATGTCGAACGGCAGAGAACCCCAGATGTCAGCGATCTGGCTGCGATAACACGTAAACACGTGAGTTATTCCGGCGAAAACCGCCATCGACACTACCAGCCAGAGCGTGCGGCGGAACGGCTTGCGCAGCGCGAATTGAATCAGCTCCACCACGAACAGGCACACCAAGAACCACACCAGCACGTTGAAAAACGGCCGCCCGCAGAGGGTCTCCCATCCGAAGCGTACGGCCTTCGCCTTGAATATGGTCGCGAGCTGCGTGGCGGGATTGGAACGCGTCCAAAATTCAATGAACACCACCAAAACCATGCTGATGAAATTAAACACCCATACCGGCGTCAACCGCGAAAGCGTTTGCCGCTTCAGAAAAGTCTCCGCCGTGATCGAACGCTCCTTGTACACCAGGCCCGAGAGGAAAAAGAACAACGGCATGTGGAAGCAGTAAATCCAGCGCCATTGTTCCAGCGCCGCCTGCCGCCATTCCACGAGGTCCCCCTGGCGCACGGAGCGGAAAAAGCACTCGATCAGGTGTCCATAAAACACCAGCAAAATGCCTAGAGCTTTGGCTACATCGACGTAGGCAATGCGGGTCGCAGGTGCGCGGCTGGGCAGGGCCGTGGCGGCCGGCGCGCCGCTTGGGTGGGCAGTCATGGTTTGTCCTTACTATGGCTCCAGCCGCGGGCTGACCCGGGCTGCAATGCGTGCTGATTCGTTACTGCGGCCGCCGGGGCACACACGGTTTCGCGCGCCCCCAGGTGGGCGCGCGTGATCGCCAAGAGCCAAGCCAGGCTGATGGTGGTCAACAACCCTAGCAGGGCCGCCAGTAACGGCATCCATGCCTGTGAACCCGACGGACGGCGTGGACCTCCGTGTCGTTTCGCCATAATTCCTCATCCTCTTCCTCGCAGCCCCGCGGAGGCTCGCAGGCTGCTTCAATGGTACAAGCGCATTATCAAGACCGCGCTCAGTACCGCCAGGGCGCCGAGGCCCAATATCGCGGCTACCAGCATGATCAACAGGAAGCGCCGCGTTTGCTCCCGGACCAGCAGGGTGAGCGCATGGCGCTGCTCGCGCTCGGCTGCGTTCAGCCTCTCAAGCGTCTGCACCTGGGCCGCACCGGCCGCCTGAAGCGCCTCGACCGCCTGTCCCAGTTTCTGCAGCGAGTGCATGAGCTGCGTGTCGGTTTCCTGGGCCACATCCATTCGCCGCACCATTGAGCGAACCGCGTCTGCTTCCGCCTGCAGCAGTGGCGGCAAGAGGCTCAGCGTTTCAGACATGGCGGCCGTATGGCGGCTGGCCAGGCTCACGTTATCGGCCATTGCACGCACGTGCTCCTGCTGCCGGTGGCCGTCGTCCGCAAGCTGTTGAAGTATGCCGCTGATGCGCTCCGTCTGCTGCTCGACTCGGGCCGCACGCTCGTCTTGCTGCCGATAGTGCTCGCGCAGTGATTCGACCATCTCCGCCATGCGCTGATAAGTGGCCAGTTGCGCGGCGCGCGTATCGCTGCGGCGAAAACGCGCCAGGAACCCGCCGGTCGGAGAAAGGCCGGGCGCGGAAGAAAGGCCGGGCGCGGAATTCGACCCGGCCATCTCATGCGCCGCGCGCGCGGCATCAGCGCTCATTGGTGGGGCGGCGTCAGGCTGACCGTCAGATGCGCTTTTACCAAAAAGGCTGCCGATACGGCGCCAGAAGGACGTCGCCTGCGACATCGGCGTACCTCCAGGGCTGGTTGAACCCTCACTTGCCGGGGCATTATACCGAGTCGCCCGGCAATATCGAGCAGAGGCGGGACGTGCCGCAGCAGATCCGGGGGCGTCCTTCTGTCATCTGCGGTCTTCGCGCTCTTGGCGTCTCGGCGGTTGCCTTGTGTCGCCTTCCAGCACGCCGCGCTTTTCGTGTAGTATGTCCCGCGCGACGCCGCCCTGGTTGAACGGATGAGCACCATTACCGACCGAAGAACTCGCCTGACCGAGCGCTCCTCCCGTCGGCAGGTTGTTACCGTGCCTTGGTGGCAACGCGACATGGTGCTCGCGGCCGCGGTGTTCGTGCTCGCAGTGGCGGTATTCGCCAACTCGTACGTGAACGACCACGTTTACGATGACATCGGCATTATCGCGACAAACACGCGCCTGGACTGGCCGTGGGACCTGAAAGCCCTCTTCGCCACCGACTATTGGGGCGAAAAACTCACTAACTCCAAGTTGTACCGGCCCTTGACCATTCTGACCCTGGCCGTCGATTGTGCCCTGTTCGGCAAGGACCCGCCCAGAGGGATCCACGCCAATAACATCCTCACGAACGCGGTCATTGCCGTGCTCGTTTACGCGCTCATCCGACGACTGTGGCAGCGGCGCGACCTGGCGTTCGTGACGGCCGCCTTGTATGCCATTCACCCGGTGCACACTGAAGTGGTCGCCAACGGCGCCGGACGGTCAGAGCTGTACATGGTGCTGACCCTGCTGGCCGCGCTGCACCTGCACCTGACCTACGCGCGGCGCAGGTTCGAGCGCGACGAAAAAACCTCTCGCACGCAGGCTGGCCAACCAAAGCCACGCACCGCGCCGCAGCCGCGCATCTATCCATACCTGGCTGGCGCGGCGGTGCTTTATTTTGTGGCGCTGCTCTTCAAGGAATCGGCCGTCGTTCTACCGGCGCTGGCGCTGCTGATCGACTTACTGGTTGTACGGCGCGGTCGCCGGCCCGCCTGGCGCTACTGGCTCGCGTACCTGGCCTACTTGCCCGGCCTCGTCATCTACACAACCATTCGACTGGCCGTCCTCGGACCGGCGCTGCCGGCTGTCCAGGAGGTGATGTCGTCGGCTACCGGTTGGCAGCGGTTCCTGTTCGCCAGCGAAACCATGTTGCGCTATATTGGCCAGCTCATTCTGCCCATCTGGCTATGTGGCGAGTACGCCGATTTTACGCGGATTATTCGCCCGTCGGTTACCGAGCCGATGGTCCTGGCAGGTTTGGCCGCCTGGTTTGTCTGGGCCGGATTGATCGCTTGGTTGGCGCGGCGCCGGCACTATCTCATTCTGACCGGCATTGCCTGGTTCTTCATCAGCATTTTCCCGGTGAGTAATTTGATTGTGCCGGTGGGAACGATCCGCGCCGACCGGCTATTGTTCCTGCCTTCCCTGGGGTTCGCCATGATTGCCGGGTGGGCACTGGTGCGCCTGGCCGGTGTGCAACGGGCCGTGGGCATCGTGGCCACATTGGGCCTTCTGGGCTTCTACGGCGTGCGCAGCGCGCTGCGCAACCTTGATTGGCGCGATCAAGATACATTTTGGACCAAGACGATCAGCCAGAATCCTGGCAGCGCGGTCGGTTGGCTGGCAATTGGACACGGTTACAACGTGCGCAACGATTACGTCCAGGCCGCGGCCGCCTACCAGCGCGCCTACCAGTTGCGCGATAGCGCCGGCTTCTTCTACGAAGACGCCCATCTGGATTGCGCCTTAATGCTCGAGGCCCTGGGCGATCTGAAAGGCGCCGCCGCTGAATACCGCGCGGTCCTGGAGCAATATCCGAAGCACAAAGCGGCGCTCATGAACCTGGGCCAAATTTCTCATCGTGATCCGGCTACCCGCACCGAAGCGCTCGAGCTGTTCAAACGTTACGTCGCGGAAGAGCCCACCGATTTTCGCGGCCACGCCAACCTGGCGCAGGCTTACAAGTACGCCCGGCAGTACGCCCCGGCGCTCGAGGCGATCGAGCGCGCCCTGGCACTCGAGCGCGGCGGGCCCGACGAGGGCAAGTTGCTATTAGTCAAAGCCGACATTCTCCGGCTCAGCGGCAACTTCGAAGAGTCTGAACGAGTGCGGGCCTTGGGTGAGCAACGGCAGGCGGCTCAAAACCGTGGCGGCTGATCAAGGTTGGCGCCCCGGCCCGCGGGCCGCTTCCTTCTGCGACTGGATAGTCTTCACGATCTGCTTCGCCGCTTCCGCCGGCACGCACAACTCGCTGCACAGCGTCCGGCCGTCCAGGTAGACTCCATAGGCGACCAGCGGCAGCGACGTATCCGGCGCTGGCGCCGTGGTTCCGGTTCGCCCGGACCGGTCTACGCGCAGCACCAGATCCAGCGCCTTCGCCGCATCCAACAGCAGCAGCACTTGCGGGCGCGGCGACAGGCGGGCCCACGCTTGCCGCACGCGCGGGTTTTCCGCCAGCGGCCGCCCTTTGCCGGACGTCATTCGCACGAGCTGCGCCGCCGCCCGCTCTGCGGAGGCGGTGGCCGAGACCAGGCCGACCGGTTGAGCGGCGTAGTACGTGGTCAGGGTGCGACCGTACAGCATTTCGATCGCGCGACGCGACTGCTCATCCGGGGCGGCAAAGGACACCTCGCAGGCAAACGCGTCGATTGACTCAATCCGCTCCGCGCGACAGGTGACATCCGCGCTTGCCCCGCCCCCGAGGGCGCTCAGAAATTCGGGCATCGTCTCGTATGCCAACCGCATGTTACTCAGGACTTGCTGCGGTCGAGACGAAAACTGCACCGCGCTGAATACCAGCAGCGGTTCGGCCGGCCTCGCGCTTACCGCCGTGCAACTGCCGCTGATGTCGTTATAGGCTGCCAGCAGAGCCTCGTATCCCGGTAGGAACTTCTCTTCCCCCAGACGCTCCCGCAGCGTTCCCGACCCAAGCAGCGCTGCGACCACCGCCGTATTCAGGCCTTCCGTGCCCGGCTCGAGTTCCCACTCGTGCGCAAAAACAAAAACAGTCTCGTCATCCACAAGGCCGCGCAGCAGGTCGCGATCCGTCTTAATCACTTTCTTCAGGTACGCTGCCGCCGCGCTGTCCGGCGCGAAACTCAACGCGTCCCGAAAAAACACCCCGGCCGAGTCGATGCGCACCGCCGCCGTGTACGTGTCGACCTGGCCCAGCAATTGCTCGGCCTGCTGGAAAAGCCAGCCCACCACACGCAGCAGATTCTCGTCGCGCTGCCCGGCGAGCATCATGCTTAACTGCAGCGAAGTACGTCCCGCGCCCAGCATGGGCGAGATGAGGCCGGTCCATGGCGGCACGCGAATGGCGACCACGAGCTGATGGTCCGACAACCACGCTCGCGCACGCGGCCCGAACCGCGCCGCGTAATCAAAGCTGCCGCGCAGCGCCGAACGCACCGCGTCCGGTTCGTCCCCCACGATCAGCAGATTGCCCGCGCTGGCGGCATAGGCCGGTTCGCCGAACATCTGCACCCGCCACAGCTCCCCATCCGCCGGCTGCGCGCCCGAAGCCGTACGCCACTCTTCGGCGTCGAGTACCTGGCATACCAGCAGCGGGCTCAGTCGGGTCGGCTCGAGCGCTATCACGAGCGGTCCCGCGGGATCCAGCCCGTTTATGCGCTCCAGCACGTCCAATTCGTTCAGGAGTTTCGCCGGACCCAGTGTGCGCAGCCTTTCAACCCCGATGCTGCCGCCAAATTCGGCCAAACCGCTGACCAGTTTGTCGAGGCTGGGTGCGACGATTATGAGCGCGCTTTCCTCGGGAACGTGTGAAAGTGCCCGGTCCAGCCTATCGCCCGCTCGCGCAATACACACGCTGGCGAGTGCGAACCAGAACACCAGGGGCCATTTCATAGCGCCGTTCCCAATCCGGCCGCCGCAGGGCTCAGCCGCGCGCGTCCATACCTCCCCTTTCGGATTAAAGCATAAGACGGACCTTTCTGATGCGCGCTCTGCCGGCGCCTTACAATTTTCGACACCCGCCGCGCGCCGGGGGGACCACGCATTAGTTCGGTGAAAAACGCGACTCCGCAAGCGTCTGAAACACGGGACCCGATAAACCCGGTCCGCGGAGGCGGCGCACGCCGTACTGGAGGCGCAGCCGTTGTCCGCCGATGCTTGTGGTGAGGTCTCGATATCCACTAGTTCTGCGCGCCGCTGCGAGAATCAAGTGTCCGACGGCGAGCCTGACGCAACTGCTGTCTTGGAGTCGTCCCAACCGGGTGAACAGTGCGAACCCACTGCGCCCGAGCCGCACGACGCCATACCCGTCGTGCCCGTTCCTGTGCCGGCGCACGTGCAGCAGCCCAAGCCGCGCGCGCCCGCGGTCACCGCCGGCCCCGAACAGCAACAGCAGGCGCAGCAACAGCAAGCGCCCAGCGCTACGACGCCCTCACATCCCAGCGAACCGCCGCTCTCGCACGCCGAGGGGCAAGAAGGGCCCCGGACAACGCTCCAGCGAATTCTGCACGCGCTCCGGCCGGGCCGGCGGAAAGCGTCCCGCGCTCAAAACGCCGCGGAAATCAGCGAACCAGCCGCCGGCGCCAGACCCGCTGCCATAGTGGTCGTGCTGGATTTAGTGCTAAGCCTCATAAACCGCCCGTTCGCCTTCCTCTCGCCGGGTGCCCGCCACGTCGTCGGTCTGGTGGCGATTGTGACGCTGGCCATCGCGGCCGTCACGGCAGCGCTCGCTCCACTGGCGCCAAAGAACGACGCAGTTACGTTCATACGCCAGAAGCGGGCCGAACTCGACCAGCCACCCCCGCCGCCCGCGGCGCAGTCTGAGAAGCCTCAGGCGGAAAACGCCCACGGCGCAGGGCACTAACCGGCCGCCGCTCAGACGCCTCGCTTCAAAACTGCACGCTCAAAAACGCACCCTTACAGGGGGCCGCTGAGCACTAGAACGAGGTTATAGGCCGCGTGGCAGCCGGCCGTTATCCCCAGCCCGCGCAACAAGAAGACCACCGCCAAGTACGCGCCCGCCGCCGTAAGCTGCAGGAACTGAGTCAGCTCAAACGGCTCGATGCCGATGGGCTGAAAATGGCACGCCGCGAAGATGGCTGCCGATACTACGACCGCCGTGCACGGCCCGGCCGCATTGCGGATCCGCAACCCGTTCTCGAAAAGCCACAGCACGGCGCAAACCACGCCCAGCCGGAACACCAGTTCTTCGTACAGACCGGCGCCCAATGCCATTACCATCTGCTGCCGCAGGTCGGCCAGATTCGCGGCGGAGCTGGGCGCGGCTAGCAGGAGCCGCCCCAGCACAAAGAGCGGCACGATGAGCACGACGCTTTCACAGGCCATCAGTGGCAAGACCCATCCGCGCACGCGCCAGCCTTGTCCCGACAGGAGGTGCCACACCAGCAGCGTCGCCAGCAGGGCCAGCGCCGGCAACAGCGTGCCGCTGGCCCCGAACCAGCCCAGCAAGTTCTGGATCAGGCTGTGCGCCACCAACTGCCGGCCCGGGCAGCTTACCGGCCGCAGCAGCAACGCTCCGAATTCGTACGCGGCCACCAGCGGGAACAAGAACAGGAGGCAATATAGCGGGCGTTGCGCGTCCTCCACGTAGGCATGCCAGGCCGACGTGGGCTTGCGGTTGGCGGGCCGCGATTTGACGCGCGAGGCAGGCATCATGGCGGCATTATGCAGCTTTTCGCGCCGCTGCACAGGACCTCAAGGGGCTGCTCGCGACCGGACCTCATCCTGCGGCGCAAGGTAGCGCCCTATCAGCCCCTCCATGTACGCCGCAAACCGCGCCGCGAACTCGCCGTCCAGCGGCCCAAAGATGTTTTCGAACTGCTCCAAGGCGCCGCCTGCCGGCGCTTTGCCCGCGATCGTCACGGCCCGCACGTACGCGCCGAAGTTCGTGCGCTGCCGGACGTACAGGTACTGTGTCAGCGCCCACGCCAGCGAATAGTCCGCCCCGCCGTGCCACGATGCCGTCGCCACGAGGCGTCGCAGCGCAGCCAGCAAGTCGTCGCCCTTCTGGAGCTGCTGAAACTCGCGCAGCCGGTAGCGGTTTACCGATAGTCCCAGGCTCGCACCAGTTTCCACGAAGGGCAGCTCGAACATCTCCGCGAGCCCCTCGACCAGCCAAGTCGGCGAATTCGAGTCGGGCGGAATCAGCCCGATGTTGGCCTGGACCATGTGCGCCGCCTCGTGCTGCAAGATGCGCTGATTCATTCCGGCCAGACTTTGCTCGATTTGCGCCGCCAGGCGCCTTCGTCGGCCTTCGTCCTGCCTGTGCAGCTTGTCCAGTTCCTGCCGCAGGCCAGTAACCTCCGGGTGCGTGTTGAAATCGAAGAACACGCAGCGGGCCTCGGCGGGGCTGAAGTAGCCCAAAATCTGCTCATCCAGCCCGTCGGCGCGCAGCCGGGAGTGAAAGCCGGCGTAGTCACGTAGCAGAAGCACGGCCAATTTGCCGGCAGGGGGCTTAACATCCAGGCGGAGCTCACGCGCCAACCGCACATTCGCTCGGTACACAGCCTCCAGGCGTGGCGCCAGGGCCCGGGCCTGAGCTTCGCTGTCGGCATGGATGACGAAGTGCTCGGAGCAAAACGAGGCGCCGGGTTCCGGCGCAACGCTGCTCGCTTGCCAAGCGGATGACTGGCCCGCCGTCAGGCCGAGCATCAACAACAAGCCGGCGAGCCGGCTCACCGGCCGCATGCCTTTGTCAAGCCTGCCCCCGCAAACTGCTCCAGACGCCGGACTTATGGATAATCCTTCGGCGGCAGCAAAGACCGTTTGCGCGGCAGCTCCATTATGTACTTCCAGAAATCATCGACCCATTTCTGGTCGATGGTGCCGAAGCAATCCTGGAACTCGCGCTCGCGCTGTGAATAGCTGACTGCTTCACCTGGATCGCGGCTACTGATAATGTGATAGTACTCGATTAATCCCGGGCGCTTTACCTCCCACAGATAATAGACCAGGGCCCAGCCCATGGGATAGTACCAGCCGGTTTGCAGCCAGATCTCGTTGCGCACCACGAACAGCTTGAAGAAATCCGGCGACCACTTCTGGGCGAAGTTCGGGTTGGTCTGGAACTGCTCCACGCGCTCATAATTGATCACGCCCAAGCTAGCGCCCTCGGTGGTTGGGGGAACTTCGAACATCATCGTGGTCCCCTCCACCAGCCATCTGGGAATACTGTCGAAGCTCTCCATATCGAGGAACACAGCTTGCGGAAACAGGCCGAGATTGAAATCGATGTGATGGCCCAACTCGTGTTGCGTCACTGATAGGGTTTGATACTCAGCCCATTGCCGCGCCATGTTCTCCTCGCGCGCCCTTACCGACGCGGGAGCATTCTTGAGGCTCTGGAGCCGCATCTTGATCGGCCGCCAGGTGAGCATGTCGAAAAAGTGCGAACGGTTCGAGTCTGGCGAGAAGAAACCCAATGTTCCATCATCCGGCTGCCCGCCGATGTTGACTTGGAGCGTCTTGAATTCTTCGTGATCAGCAAAGTAATACAGCTCCAGCTTGTGCTCGGGCATTCGCAGCGGCAAGTTCAACATTTTCATAAATCTGACGCGCCAACGCCAAATTGCCTCCAGGCGCGTCGCGATCTCCGCTGCTTTCTGCTTAGTCGAAGTGTACACAACTACGACATGCTTCGTGGCATAGATATTCTCCGTCCCAGCGATACGCATCATTTCCCCCACCGACTCCTCATCCAGCGGCAGCTCAATGTCGTCCGGATCCTCGTCCGGCGGCATTAAACCCGTCCCCTCCAACAGCTTCTCTATTTCGAGGTCCTTCAGTCCGCTGCCGTGTTTGCTCTCTTCCTGCGCTTCACCCGGCGACTGCGTTTCCTCGACCGGCAGGATGGCCTTGACCCTGGTCTTCGGAATCGTGACCGTGATGCTCCCGACCTTGACGAGGTAAGCCTCGGGCGTTTCCTCAACGTCGCCCGTCACCCACTTCCCGTCCGTTTGCTGAATCCTCATCTTGCCCAGGTTTTCCGCCTGAACTTCTGGCAAAACGCAAGCCGCCAGCAGCAGCGCTATGAGCAAGCCGAATCCCCACCTTCTGGCATGTTTCATGGCTGTTACCCTTCCGGTGCTGCGCACCCAAATCACCCTTCCAAGTCTATCACGGCCCGGCTGTCCGGAGCAACCGCTCGGCGTGTCGGAAAGCGCGCACGCCGGGGTTGCGCTCTTGTCGGCGCCGGCTCAACGAATAGACTTCACGTGCCTCGAGGAGTGCCCCATGGACCACGTTCGCGGTGGCGAGACCGCGTTCATCTCGCGCCTCCGGGCCGAATTGCCCGCCCCCCTCCGTCTGGCGCGCCCTCTCGGCCGCGATCACCGCCCGCTCGACTTCCTCGACGACATGGCGGCCGTGGCCGGGCCCGGCTCTGATCTGCTCTGGACCGCCGACATGCTCATGGACGGCGTCGATTTCGACTCCCGCCGGCACGCCTGGGCCCTGATCGGTCGCAAAGCCATGGCCGTCAACCTGAGCGACTGCGCCGCCATGGGGGTACGCCCGGTTTCGGCGCTCTGCGCGGTGGCCCTTAACAACCAGCTTTCGATGGACGACGCCGTGGCCCTGGTGCGAAATGCTCATAATATGGGACTCGCCTTCAATTGCCCGATCGTCGGCGGCGACACGAATAGCTGGGACGCACCCACCGTCATCAGCATCACCATCGCCGGCCAACCCGAGACCGGTCAGCATCCGGTCCGCCGCGACGGCGCACGCCCCGGCGACTTGATCTGCGTTACCGGACCATTGGGCGGCTCCATCCTTGGCCGCCATCTGACGTTCGAGCCGCGCGTCGAACTCGCCCTGCAGATCGTTCGCTCGCTCGCCCCCCACGCCATGATCGACATCAGCGACGGCTTGGCGCTTGACCTGCACCGGCTGCTGGAAGCCTCCCAATGCGGAGCAATCCTGGACGCGGCCGCAATCGACGGGCTCATACATGACGATGCCCACGCGCTCGCCGCGCAAGATGGGATTTCGCCGCGCCAGCATGCCCTCTTCGACGGCGAGGACTTCGAACTGATTGTCATTCTCGACCCCGCCGCGCCCGCCGCCGAACTGGCGCATCTGCGCCTGTCGCCCATCGGCCGAATCGTGCCCGGCGCCGGCGTGCTGCTGCGCGAAGCCGACGGTCGCGAACTCACCCTCGAACGCCGCGGCTGGGAGCACTTCAAGTGACGCCGACCATCGACTTTAGCTCAGCATCGCCCGAGGAGACTGTGCGCCTGGGGGAGGCCATCGCGGCCGCCGTGCAGCCGGGCGACGTGCTCGCGTTGTACGGTCCCTTGGGCGCGGGAAAGACGCAATTGGTTAAAGGCCTCGCCGCCGGCCTGGGAGTACCGCCGGACGAACCGATCGTGAGCCCAACCTTCGTGCTGGTCCGTGAATACGCCGGTCGACTGCGGCTGTACCATCTCGACGCGTACCGCCTTTCCGGTTCAGACGAACTGGCCGGCCTCGGTTGGGAAGAAATGCTGGATGATCCGCACGCCGTGGTAGTGCTGGAATGGGCCGATCGTGTGGCAGCGGCCATTCCGCCGGCAGCGTGGCGTATCGACCTCGAGCACGCCGGCCCAGAGGCGCGCACGATAAGAATTACCTGCCCCGACGCGCGGCGCGCCGCACCGCTGGCTCGGCTGCTTGCGCCCAGTCGTGGGCCGTAGCATCCCGAGCTGCCCGAGCTGCCGGGCGCTGCGGGCTCGGATTCGGCGCGGCTGATTCGCGGCGCCCCTCGCTCGCGCTGAAGCTCAGTCGCGGTTCGGCAAACGGCGCGACTTGTTTCGATTCGCGCGGCGTGGTCTACTGTCACAATTCGGCCGTGCGACGATTGGTCGCCGTGCGAAGACCGGTCGCGGCTTGTTGGGAGAGTTTGATGCGGATTTTGTCGGGAATTCAGCCTTCGGGCACCCTGCACCTGGGCAACTACCTGGGCGCCATGAAGCAGCACCTCGAGCTGCAAACGCAGCACGAGTGTTTCTATTTCATCGCCAACCTGCACTCGCTGACAACGATCCATGACGCCGAGCGGCTGCGGAAGCTCACGCTCGACGTGGCCCTCGATTATCTGACGCTCGGCCTGGATCCGCAGCGCGTGACGTTCTTCCGCCAAAGCGACGTGCCCGAGGTCACCGAGCTGGCGTGGATTCTCTCAACGGTCACCGGAAAAGGCCTGCTCGAACGGGCGCACTCATACAAGGACAAGATGGCCAAGGGCCTCCCGGTCAACATGGGCCTGTTCTCGTACCCGCTGCTGATGGCGGCCGACATCCTGATCTATCTCAGCAACGAAGTGCCGGTCGGGCGCGACCAGGTGCAGCACATCGAGATGACCCAGGACATGGCCGAGTACTTCAACAACACGTACAAACCGATCTTCATCCGCCCGGAGCCGCGGTTGAACGAGGCGCCGGTGGTGCCCGGCATTGACGGCCAGAAGATGAGCAAGAGTTACGGCAACATCATTGAGATCTTCGGCGAACCCAAGGCCATGCGCAAGAAGATCATGAGCATCAAGACCGACAGCACGCCGGTCGAGGAGCCCAAGCACCCCGAAACGGATAACGTGTTCGCCTTGCTCAAGCTCCTGGCGAGCCCGGAAGAAACCGCGGAATGGGAGCGCCGCTACCGCGCCGGCGGCATGGGCTACGGCGAGGCCAAGCAGCGGCTGTTTGAACTCTACGAGGCGAAATTCGGGCCGCTGCGCGAGGTCCGCGCCGATTGGGCGAAGCGCCCGGACGAGGTTGAGGACATTCTGAGCACCGGCGGCCGGCGGGCGCGGGCCATAGCGCGCGACGTAATGGCCCAGGTCCGCGACGCGTGCGGCATCGTCGTTTCTCGGGAATGAACCGAGGCAACCTCCAAGACGCCGTTAACCGCCAAGACGCCAAGAGCGCCAAGAGGATTTGAATGGTTCTGCGAGAAACAGTGCGGCGTCGTGAACCTACAAGCGCGGTTGCCTTTTAATTATGTCAGAAGGATACCGGGTACAACTGGAAGTGTTTACCGGGCCGCTGGATCTGCTGCTTTACCTGATCCGGCGGGACGAGTTGGACATTCAGGACATTCCCATCGCCCGGCTAACCGAGCAATACCTGGCCTACGTACACGTTCTGGAGCAGATTGACCCGAACGCCGCTGGCGAATTTCTCGTGATGGCCAGCACCTTGGTGGAGCTGAAGTCACGCGCCCTGCTGCCGACGCCGCCGCTGGAGCCGATGGAGGACGACGCGTCCGATCCGCGCACCACGCTGGTACGCCAGCTACTGGAATACAAGCGCTTCAAGGATGCGGCCGAAGAGCTGCGGCGGGCGGGCGAGGAGCGGGCGCAGCGGTTTCCGCGCAGCCCGGCCAACTTGCCCAAAGAGCTGCAAGGCATCGAGCTGGAAGAGGCCCAGGTCTGGGACCTGCTGGAAGCCTTCGGGCGCGTGATGACGGCCATCGGGCGCGGTCCGACGCAGCATCAGGTGCAATACGACGAAACGCCGATCGAACTCTACCAGGCCGAAATCGTCGCGCTGCTCGGAGAAGGAGTGGCCACGTTTCAGTCGCTCTTCGACGGCCAGTCCACTCGGGGCGAAGTCATCGGGCGCTTCCTGGCGATTCTGGAACTGGTCCGCAGCGGCCGCGTGCGGGCCGAGCAGGATCGCAACTTCGGCACGATATACCTGTTCCTGGCAGACCCGCGCGAACCGGAAGGGGAGGTTGAACCGGGGCCGGAACTTGCAGAGCCGGCGCCCGATGCGGCGCCGTCCGCCGGCGAAGCGGGGCTGTCTGCCAACGACGCGCGTCCGTCCG
>JAGPEO010000019.1:0-4594 GCA_018056925.1 Phycisphaerae bacterium | reverse complement strand
GCCGGCGAAGCGGGGCTGTCTGCCAACGACGCGCGTCCGTCCGACGGCGAAGCGGATCTGACCGCCAGCGAAGCCCGGCTGTCCGCCAGCGAAGCCGGGCTGACTACCAGCGGCGCGCCTCCGTCCGCCAGCCAGGCGGCGCCTAGGACTAGCGAAGCGCGTCTGGAGGCCACTGCGCACGAGGCTGATTCCGCCGAGTCTGATTCTGCCGACGCTGACGTGCCTGGCCTGGAGCCGGCGGAAGAGGCAGCCTGCGCGGCCGAGTCGCCTGAGACGCCGCCCGCGCCGGAACAGTCTTTGGCCGTTAGCGACCGCATGTCGCCGGCCGCAGAGTCTTGCGAAACCTGTTCTACGGAGCATTCCAATGAGCCAGACCAGTCAACGCTTGAAGGACCTTAACATCACCTTGCCGCCCGTCAGCAAGCCCGTGGGCGCTTACGTGCCCGCGCTGCGGCACGGCGACTTGCTGATGCTCAGCGGCCAGATTCCGCTGCGCGAGGGCAAAGTGGCGTTTACGGACAAGGTCGGCGGGCCGGCGGGACGCACACTGGAGGACGCCCAGGCCGCGGCCCGGCTTTGCACGCTGAACGCGATCGCAGTCGCGGCCGACGCGGCCGGTGGCGTTGACCGGATCAAGTCGGTGCTGAAGCTCGTGGTCTACGTGGCCTCCAACCCGGGCTTTACGGACCAGCACAAAGTGGCCAACGGCGCCAGCGATCTGCTGGTCGAGGTTTTCGGCGAGGCCGGCAAGCACGCCCGGGCCGCGGTCGGCGTAGCCGAGTTGCCCCTGAATTCCACGGTCGAGGTGGACGTAACGTTCGTAGTTTCGTAAGCGCCCGAGGTTTCGGGAGCAGAGCCGGGGCGTGCCGCCCCGGAATGTCGGGACAGAACATTCAAAGGGATCGAGGGATCGAGAGTTGTAAAGAGCAGAGCTGGGGCCTGTCGCCCCGGAGTAACGCCACAGGCCTCGTCCGTCCGCCGTACGGGCGGAAACAGAAGTTATTCGTTGTCTACCAGGGACTACGTCCCTGGCAACACTCGTCGGCCCTCCGGGTGGTAGGATAATTAGGGACAGGCACAGTCCTGACCTGTGGGCCAATTCCGGCCCGACGGCTACACCCGTCCCCGTTTCACACCGTCCCGTTCACACCCTGCGTGAAGGCACTGGGCATGCGCCGCCTTCGTCCGCCCTCCGGGCGGAAACAGAAGTTGTTCATTGCCCACCAGGGACTGCGTCCCTGGCAACACTCGTCCGCCCTCCGGGCGGTCCACGTTGCCGTCAGCGTAGGTCTTCCGGTTGAGCAGGGCGGTGGCCCTGATCGATGGACACGCACCCGTGGGAACGGGGGAATGTGGGAATGTGGCCGCGGCGGCGGGTGTGGAACGGGGGGTGTGGAACGGGGACGGGGCTAGTTGATGGCGTGATGCTTCGGTCGTCCCTACGGGACTCAGCGGGGGCGGGCCGTTCGCGGTTCCCAGGATTTCATCCTGGGCTACGGTCATGGCGTGCCTACGGCACTCAGTCGTGTTGGCGCGTGCTGCGCGATCGCGAGTTGGCCGCGTCAAGGCAAACGGACCACGCATCGACGGCGCATCAGGCGGTGGGGGACGCGGGTGTGGAACGGGGTGGGGGGAACGGGGACAGGGGTCGCAACGTGTTGAACGGTTTCGGCGGCGCCGCGGGAGTCGCCCTACCGCGAACGTCGCGTGATGGGGGTATTCACAGCAGCCGGGGTTGCGGAAAGGATTCCGCGGGAGGGCGTGCGAGACGGATTCTCGCACGAGCGTACGACGTCGGCCACGGGGGGCCGACGCCTACGGATTGCGGGGGAATTGGTTGCCCTCGCTGGCGCTTCGGGCTCGGATCTGGGGGGCGATCACGGGGTGGACGACTGCGCGGGTGGGAGGTTGTTGGCGGCAATCCGGGGCGGCACGCGCCGGCTCTGCTCTGCGATGCGAGGTTACTGCCGATGGCATGCCCGCGCCCGCAACGCGGGCTTGGGCATGGCACCCCGCGCGAGCGGCGGATGAGAGATTATCGGCGGCATTCCGGGGCGACACGCCCCGGCTCTGCTCTGTTACTGCCGATGGCGGCTCCCTGGCAAGCGCTGGCTCTCGCCTCGGCCGTGCCCGCCGGTACAATTTTTTTCGAGCCGAGGAGGACGTCTTGTGAGCCGCCTATACGCTCAGGTCGCTGTCACCCCCTCAGCGCCGGCGCGGCGCGCGCACCTGCTCTGCGCAACCGTTCTTCTGTCCGTAACCGTCCTTCTGTCCGCCATGCTCACCTCCTGTTCGCGTTCGAACGAACAAGAGCCCCCGGCCCGGTCCTCGCCGCGCGAGACCATCGCCCGGCTCATCGCCGCACGTGAACAGCGGCAGTACCAGGTGATGCGCGAGCTGATCGTGCCCGAGCACGCGCGTGACGTGATCGCAACGCTCGCAGCGGTCGATGATTTCCTCTCGGTCAACGACCAGCTTTGTGACTTGATCCGCTCCGAGATCGGCCTGGGTACCGCTGACGCAATTGACCAAGGGCAACTCGCGTATCATCTGGACGTGTTCAGCCGCAACGTGAAGGTACTGGACGAGTCCATCGCGGGCCACGACGCGCGGGTGGCGTTCCTGGTAGACGAGCGGCTGCCGGCCCGGCATGCCCAGCTTCGGCTGCTGGATGGAACGTGGCGCTATGATCCCGGGGCGGGCGAGTTTGCGAAGCTCAGCCAGGCATTTGAGCGCATGGCCCACGGTCTGCGCCAAGTCCTGGAGGGCCTGCGCCGCGGGCAACTGTCCGCCGCGCGTTTCCGAGAGAACCCGGAGGAACTGATCAACGAAGTACGAATCCGGCTGCTGCCCGGCGTAAAGCTGTTGCCGGAGGGGCCGGCTGCTGAATAGTGCGGGACCGAACGTAAAAGTGCCTTGGGATAGGCATGGTGCTGCCCGGCAAGAGGCAGAATTCGGAATCCGAAATGACAATCGAGGGAGCCTCCCAAACTTGTAAACATGGCCCTGTCAAGCGCCAGCTTTTGCTGGTACGGCACGGACTGCCGGATTACCGGGGCCGGCAACGCGGCGATGAGCCGCCGGGCCCGCCCCTGTCCGAGGTCGGGCGCGAGCAGGCGCGGCAGGCGGGCCAGGCGCTGAAGGGTTTTGCGGCGACGACCATCTACAGTTCGCCGCTCACGCGCGCGATACAAACCGCCGAGTGCATTCGGGCGCTCAGCTTCGTTCCACTGCGGATCGAAAGCGATCTGAAGGAGTGGCACCGGACTGAGTCGCTGTACGAGGTCAGCGAGCGGAGCGCCCGCTGGCTGGCGCGCTGGGTGGCCGGACCGGAGACCTGCGCGATCGTGGTTGGGCACGCCTCGCCCTTGCTGGCGATTTTGCGGTCCGCGCTGTATCTGCCGCATTATCCCTGGCATCACGCCGGACGACCGGGCGCGCTGCAAGTCAGTTCTTGCGACCGCTTCGAAATTTCTATGGGCTCGGTCACGCTACTGCGGATCACCCCGCGGTACGTGACGGCCACGATGCTCTTCCACCCCGAGCCGCGCGTCATTGACGCCACGTTACGGCCGCGGCGCTGCTTGCCGCGCCCAGTCTGGGGGCAGGGCGAGAACGGGTTCATCCGGCGGCCGAACATGCTCATTTTGATCGGCTGCCCTGTGACCAGGGAGTCGCTTGCTGACGGTTAGACGGGGCGCATGCGCTGGGGGGCCAGGCAAGTCTGATATTCTGCGCAATTTCGGGCCCGCGTGTGACTTCCGCGCAAAATCCGCGGCATAGCGCTCACGTGTCATAACAAACCAGAATTCTTCCGATGCCTATAGTGGCAAAGCAGGCCAATGGCTGTTAACTGGAGCCCGAAAGAGGCGGAGGTCTGTAATGGCCGCGCTAACATTGCTACCACATCTGTATAGCATCCTCGGAACCGTGCTGGGATTGTGGCACTACGTTGTTTTGGGGGTCGAGTACTAGCCATGAAACGGGCGGTACTCGATCCACCTCTCTCCCCATTCGAACGCCGCCTGGCGCTCTGCATGACGGTCGCGCTTTGGGCGGTGAATGTCTTGCTGCTGCTCCATATGTTCGCCGGCACACGTGACTAGCAGCCTGCAACGCGGTAGGGGGGGCGAGGTTTTATCTCGTCAGTGGCCGGGCTGACCTCACAGGTTAGAGGCAGGTGCGGGCGGGCGTTGCACCGTGGGACGAGTCAGTCGCGGTGGCGAGCAGCGTCGAGGCGATGGTTTGCGGCTCGGATTGCCAATCGACCTCTGGCGCGAGCTGCATCTGGCGTTGGCGAATCACCTTGGCGATGTACACCGGCGCCCCGCAACCGATCAGCGCTGCCAGCGCCAGTATCAGTTGCAGTTGCCACAAATCCATGACCTGGCTGACGGCCTCGGCCACCAGCAGGATGCTGGCGGCCACAGCGGCGCTGCCGAACAGGATGGCGCGGGACAGGCTCAGGCGGCGCGTGCACGGAATGATGTTGGTCAGGCACGCCCCGACGATCGACCACAGCAGGATGGCGGCAGCTAGGGCTCCGCGGTCGAGCCGGTTGACGCGCACGCCGGCCAGCAGGGATTGGATGGCG
>JAGPEO010000297.1 GCA_018056925.1 Phycisphaerae bacterium | reverse complement strand
CGCCCGCGTGGCGCTGCAACGCTATTACGACGACCCGCTCGAACCAAACATGCAGGGCGACGAATTCGTAGTCCCCACGGTGATTAGCGAAGACGGCCGCCTGCCGCTGGCGACGGTGGGCAGCGGCGACGCCGTGATCTTCTTCAACTTTCGCGGTGACCGCCCGCGCGAACTGACCAAGGCTTTCACGCTCGACAAATTTCCTTATCACGCCAAAGACAAAACCGGCGTCGAACGCGAAATGGGCTTCCCACGCCCCCAGAAGCTGGACCTGTTTTTCGTCACCATGACTTCTTATGAGGCCGACCTGCCGGTCAAGGTGGCCTTCCCCAAGCTGCCCAGAATGGAGAACATTGCCGGCGAGTACCTCAGTCGCCTCGGCCTGCGGCAGTTCCGCTGCGCGGAAACTGAAAAGTACGCCCACGTCACTTTCTTCTTCAACGACTACCGCGAAGAGCCCTTCGCGGGTGAAGAACGTCAGCTCGTTCCTTCTCCCACAGTCGCAACTTATGACCAGCAGCCCGAAATGTCGGCCCCGCAAGTTGCGGATGTTGTCGTGCGCCGCATCGAAAGCCGCCTGGACGATTTCGTTCTGGTCAACTTCGCCAATCCTGACATGGTCGGCCACACCGGCTCGCTGCCGGCCGCCGTGAAAGCTTGCAAAGTCGTCGATGAGTGCGTCGGCCGAGTATTGGAAACCGTCAAGCGCCTGGGCGGGTGCGCCATCATCACTAGCGACCATGGCAATTTCGAGCAGATGGTCGATCCCCAGACTGGCGGACCGCATACGGCGCATACGCTGTATCCAGTGCCGCTGCACGTCTATGGCGCTGGCTTTGAGGGCGCCAAACTGCGCGATGACGGCCGTCTGGCCGACGTCATGCCGACCGCCCTAAGCATGATGGGGCTCGACATTCCGCCTGAAATGACGGGGCGTTCGCTGATTCTGTAGGCGGGGCGTGCAAAGCTCCAACTCTGCGGCGCGCTAAACAAAAGAGTCCGAGGCTCTGGTTTTGTTGAACGCCCCATAACCACATTTCAAACGATCCAAATGCTCATTTTTTGCTTGCCTTTTTCGGGCCGGCTGTTCTAGAATTTTGCCAGAGGAGATGGAAGGAGCAACTGACGGCCCGCGCTGGCCCTCCTCCCAGAGTGCAACTAAGGAACTAGCGAGCCAAACGCAGGGATGCGAGGTGTGCTTCTGCGCACCTGCCTCGCGATTTTCTTGGAGGGATGAGGACGTGCCACATCGTCGCGTCGCAGACGTCTTCGTCGACGTTTGCACTCAGAGAGACTATTTGAGTTCGGACGGCGCCCGTCCCACGGCCAACGCCCGCACCGTCCAGCAAAACGTTAAACATCTGATGGCCTTCGCGCGCTGGGCAAAAATACCCACTATTTCTTGTGTCGATGCGCGCCGTCCGGATACGGTGCGCGGCGTGCCGCACCCGCATTGCGTTCTGGGCACGCCGGGACAGCGCAAAATAACTTTCAGCGTGTTGCCGGATCATGTCACTATCGAGTCAGATAACCTCCTGTGTATCTCGCTCGAAATCCTGCAGCAGCACCAGCAAGCCATCCTGATCAAACAGCATCGCGACCCCTTCACCAATCCCAAGCTCGACCGTTTGCTGACCGAAGTGCCGACCCAGCATTTCACGGTCTTCGGCGTCGCCCTGGAGGCCTCTATCCGCCTCCTCGTGCTCGGCCTATTGCTGCGCCACCGCCACGCCACCGTGATCCATGACGCCTGCGGCTTCTGGAACCCCAGCGAGGCCGACATGGCCCTGCGGCAATTGGCCGCAAAAGGCTGTGAAATCCGCAGCACGCACGAGGTCATCCGCGAGCGCCTAACCCAACTCCGTACCGGAGCTCGCAGCCCGCGCCAGCGCCCCTATGTAGCGTAACTGAGCCGGGTCGCGCGGCCACTCTGCGACGTGTCGCTGGAACTGACGATTAACCGCCGCAACGCATCCTTCGGGGCCGTTCTCTTCCGGAATTAATGGACCGTATTCGCAGCTCTGGATGGAACGCCGCGCAGTGGACGCGCCTACACTTGCGCATTAAAGTTACTGCGGTGGCTGCCCACGTCCACGCGGCCGCCAAAGGAGATGTGCACATGCCAGTACAACAGGTTTCTGAGGCGGAGTACGAGCCGGAAAAACTTCTAGGAATGGAGTTCGTCCGCGCCAGTGAAGCCGCCGCGCTCAATGTCTTCCGCTGGATCGGCAAAGGTGACAAGATCGCCGCGGACCGCGCAGCCACGGATGCCCTGCGTGGCATGCTCAACCTGATCGACATGCGCGGAACGTGTACGATCGGCGAGGGCATCAAAGATGAAGCGCCGGGCATCTTCGTCGGCGAGCGCCTGGGCACGTGGAAGGATGGCTCTCCTTGCGTCAGCATCGCCGTTGACCCGATCGACGGCACCAAGCTCACCGCGAAGGGCCTCACCGGCGCTATCGTCGTTCTCGCCGTAGCGCGCACCGACGGCCCCGATTCATACGCGCTGCAAGCCGTCCCCGCCGTTTACATGGAAAAAATCGCCGTCGGTCCGAAGGTCAAGGAGGGCCCCGGCACGGTGCGCCTCGGCGCGCCCGTCGATCAGAATCTGGAGCTGATCGCCCTTAAACTCGGTAAACGCGTGCGTGACATGGTGGTCTGCATCCTCGACCGCCCGCGCCACGAACAGCTCATCGCCGACGTCCGCCGCACCGGCGCCGCCATTCGCCTGATCGGCGACGGTGACGTGGCCGGCGCCATCGCTCCCTCCATGCCCGACAGCGCCGTCGACGTCTACATGGGCATCGGCGGCTCGCCGGAGGCCGTTACCGCCGCCGCCGCCATCAAGTGCCTGGGCGGCGAAATCCTGGCCCGCATGTGGCCGCGCGACGAAGACGAACGCAAAAAGCTCGAAGCCGACGGCTATGGCGAGCAACTCATGAAAGTCTATTGCACGGAGGAGCTGGCCAAAGGCGACGGCATCATTTTCGTCGCCACCGGCATCACCGATAACGCGCTCCTGAAGGGCATGCAGGTGAAGGGCCACATTGCGCGGACGCATTCGCTGGTCATGCGCGCCAAGTCGCGCACCGTGCGATACGTCACCGCGTTTCACGACCTGACGCGCAAGACGATTCACCTGGCCAGCGAGGCCCGCGAATCGCGCCTCTAGCAGAGCCGGGGTGTGTCGCCGCGAACTGTCGGCGACGTTCATCGACTTCGGAGCAAAGGGAGACCGGCCAAACCGGTCTCCCAGCGCTACACAGTATCGCGACTCCGCACCAGTTGGCGCGCAGTTTCCAGCGGAATGACGTATCGAGCCGGATCTCCCGCCTCTTCAAGCGCCGCCAACGTCCACGCGTCTTCAATTCGAAACGGACCAACCGCCCGCCGCGTCAGATGCGCAAGGCAGCCACCCGTGTGGAGCGCTGCACCCAGGTCGCGGATCAGCGCCCGAATGTATGTCCCCCGCCCGCAGGCGACCTCGAACTCCAATTCGGGCCAGGCGTAACGCAGGACCTGCGCCGAATAAACGTGCACCCGCCGTGGCGCCAACTCCACCACCTGCCCCGCACGTTCCAGCTTGTACGCCGGCCGCCCGCCAATCTTCAACGCGCTTACCGCCGGCGGAACCTGCAAAATCTCACCCTCAAAACGGCCCAGCGCCGACGCTACTTCCGCCGCTTCCGGCACACGCTCGATCTGCACCGGCTGAAGCGGCCGGTCGCTGTCGAAACTCTCGCTGGTCACATCGAGCCGCGCCACCGCCCGGTACAACTTCGGCTGATCCATCAAGCGCTCGACCAGCTTCGTCGCCGCGCCCAGGCAAAGGATCAGCACGCCTTCGGCCGCGGGGTCGAGCGTGCCCGCGTGCCCGCTCTTGCGCACGCCCGTAAGCTTGCGAACTCGGTATAGCGCTTTCGCGCTGGTAATGCCGGCAGGCTTATTCAGGATAATCAGGCCGTCCATCTCTGCATTCTAACGCATCTCTCAACAACGGCTTGCCCAGCCCGGACGCGCGGCCCTATGCTGTGCGCCGGAAACAAAGGTGCCATGCAATCACGGCCATCGACATGCTGCCGGCTCTTCTTCGCGGGATGGGCAATGATGCTGCTGACGCTCACCGGCTGCTTCGGTTCAGGCAGTTCGAGCGGGACCGGCCCCGCGCAGGGCTCGGATAGGGCTACCGCCGGGCGCCGTAGCGACGCCGCCCGCCAATACCCCCTCGACAGTCTTCCCACGGCCGTGATTCAGGCCAAGGGGCAGGATGTGCACGTCTGGCTGGCGCAGGAATTCGACGCCCAACGGCCGCACGCCGTGGAAGAAGGCCTGATGCACGTGCCGCCGGAGGAGATCGGCGACGACCAGGGCATGCTGTTCGTCTTCTCTGAGGAGCGGCTCCGCGGATTCTGGATGCTGAACACCATCACGCCGCTGGACATCGCCTTCGCCCGCTGGGACGGCACGGTCGTCAAAACCTGGCAAATGCCGCCGCGCACCCTGCGGACGTTTTCGTCGATCGAGCCGGCCATGTTCGCGCTCGAGATGAAGCAGGGCGCGTTTGCGCATCTCGGCTTGCAGGAGGGCGACCGCCTCACCATACCGGACGCTGTATTCAAGACGCAGCCGTAGCGCGTCGAAGGGGGATTCGGGGCGCGTCCGCTCGCACGCTGCGATTCTGCGCGTGCCGCAGGCCGCCCCGTTCAGGTGAGGCGATCTGCTGCGCATGTGCGACGTACCGCCGATCACGGTTTTTGAGACCAACGGCGCGGACTGTAACTCTTTGCACCAGCGTCTCGCCGCGCGCGGCATCGCTACGCCCCGAGTTCCCCTGGATTGCGCTGAGGGCGCGACGCTGGACAATGTAAAAATCGCCGTCGTCGCCCTGCGAAATAGCGCCCGGGAAGCGGAAC
>JAGPEO010000296.1 GCA_018056925.1 Phycisphaerae bacterium | reverse complement strand
ATCTGGCCAATGCCATCGGTTACGGCGTCGCAGTGGCGGAACTGGTATGGGAAAGCGGGCGGCTGGTCGACATCGTGCCTGTTCCTTATACGCGTCTGTGCGCCGATCCGCGGGAGCCGTGGCGCATACGGGTGCTGACGGAGGACGACGGGGCGCGCGGCGTGGCCCTGGATGAGCAGCCGGTCAAGTGGATCGTGCACCAGCCGCGGGCCGTGCCGGGGCGGCCCTTTGAGGGCGGACTGTTACGGGCCTCAGCGCTGCTCTATCTGGCGCAGAACCTCAGTTTCAAGGAGTGGCTGATCTATTCGCAGATCGCCGGCATGCCGCTGCGCTTGGCGCAGTTTGAGCCGGGCACGCCCGAGGCGGAGAAGCAGAACCTCATTCGCATGCTGGAGGCGCTGGGGACGGACGCGGTGGCGGCCTGCAGCAAGAGCATTGATTTGAAGTTCATTGAGCCGGCGCGGCAACAGGGACCCTACGAAGCATTGCAGAACTACTGTAATACGGAAGTCACCATTTTATGGCTGGGGCAGCACCTGACTACGGATATTCGCAGTTCCGGTTCGCGGGCCGCGGCCGAGGTGCATGACCGCGTGCGCGAGGATCTGCTGGTACACGACATAGCCGAGGAGGCCGCCACCATTGAGCGTGACTTGTTGACGCCGCTGGTGCGGGCGCGCTTTGGGCCGCAGGCGCCGGTTCCGTCCTTCGGCCGGGCCCTGATCCAATCGGTGGACACGAAAGTGCTGGCCGAGACGTTGGCGGTCGCGGTGGACCATCTGGGGCTCGAAGTGCCGCGCAGTTGGCTGTACCGGGCGTTGGGGGTGCCGGAGCCGGAGCCCGGCGCGCCGGTTCTGACGCGGAGGGGATCGCAATGAGACAGCCCAAGAGCCGCCGCCTCAGCACCACACAGGCGCTGCTGGACACGAGGACGTCCCAGTTGACAGTGCGTCCGGCGCGCGAGTGCGACTTGGTCCCGCTCACGTTCTTCGTGGATGCGGTGCTGCGGAAGGACTATTTCCTGCGGCGCGGCCAGCTCGCGAGCATGCTGCGCGACCGGCGGCACGAAATCCTGATCGCCGAACTGGACGGCGTTTTGGTGGGCGTGGCGATCCTGACGCGTGGCGCGCACCTCGTGAACCTGCTGGTGCATCCGGCTTATCGCCGGCTGGGAATTGGACGCTGCCTGGTCGAGCGCAGCCAGGCGCAATCGGTGAGCGTCAAGCTCGACATGAGCAGCGGTGACCCGCGCGCGTTCTACGAAGCGCTCGGGTTCGAGTCTACCGGGCGGCGAAATCGCAAAGGCAACATCGAACGGATGCAACTGATTGGGTCCGGGCGCGACCGGGCAGAAAACTGCGGCCGCCCGGGTGTTACCGCGCCCAGCGCAGTTGAGACAAGTCAAGTCAAAGCCGGCAATGCGGCACAGTGAAAGTGAGGTATACCCTTGAGCACAAGTGAAGTCGTGGAAAAGGCGAGCAGTCGCTCGCCATTGGACGAAGTGGCCCGGCAGCAGATCATGAGGCGGCTGCAGGAAGCGGTTGAACTGGCCGAAGAGGACCTGGGGCGGCATTTGGGGCAGTTTCAAGGAGTGCTGCAGGACCTGGTGCTGCGCAGTCAAGCGCTGGAGGTGGCGCACAGTGCTGTGGATCGCTCTACTGTGGAACCGGTGTGCAACCGGTCTATCAGCCACGTGCTGGCGTGCAGCGAGCTGACGGCGCGCCCCGGAGAGCCGCTGCGCGAGTTCCTTTTGATTCCATTCGGCGAGGTCAAAGTGGAGCGGCCCTGTGCGGGCGGCAGCTTTGTTTTCACGCCGGCCCACGCCGAGTCGGCCCGGCGCTGGTTTGAAGGCATCGGCCGCAAGCTGGCCATCGACTATGAACACCAGAGTTTCGACCGCTTCAACACGCGGCCGGACGGGCTGCGGCCTGCGGCCGGCTGGATCGGCGGTCTGGAAGTGCGGGACGACGGGCTGTGGGCGACGGACATCACCTGGACGGAGCGGGCGGCGGAACTGCTGCGATCGGGTGAGTACCGCTACTTCTCGCCGGTGATTTTCTGGACGGATGAGGACCAGACGGACGTGGCGGGGCTGGGACCGGTGGCGTTGACCAATGATCCGGCCATGCGCGGCGTGATGCCTCTGGCGGCTCGGTGCGCGGCCGGCGCCGTGGATGAGGCGGACGAGGCAGAGCCGTCGCAGGTGGGTGGGGCGGTTGAAGGAGCCGGCAATCTCGCGGCCGAGTTGACTGCGGCCCGCGAAGAGATCGCCCTTCTGAAACGTCAATTGGCGATTCAAGCGGCGGATGCATTTGTCGAGCGCGGCCTGCGGCAGGGAAAGATCGTGGAAGGCACTGCTACGGACTGGCGGCAGGAATACATGCGTGACCCGGAGCTGGCCGAGCAGCGACTGGCGCTGGCGGCTGTGGTGTTGCCACCGGGGCGGGTCATGCCGCTGGACCGGCGCGGCCAGGTCGAGCCGCAGCGCGTCAGTGCCAGAGCGCCTGGGATGAGTAACCCCCTGGCAATTGCGGCGGAGGATTTGGAGGCCTACGAGCGCGCGGTGCTGACGGGGCGTGTGTTGCGGGCAGGCGGTGCCCGTTAGCGACGGGAACTGTGGGCTGACCAGCGAATGAACTTTCTTCAGGAGAGATTAACATGGCCTTGGTAGAAAATCGTGAACTGGCGTTTTACACGTCACAAGAGCTGATCGACCTGCCGGTCGATGACAACGTGAAGATCTTCAAGGGGGCATTGGTGGGGCGCAACCGCTCTACGGGTTTCGCCCGCGGCCTGGTGGCCGGTGATGAATTCCTGGGCATTGCTTACCAGCAGGCCGACAACACCGGGGCGGGGCATGCCGCCGGCGCTATAAGGGTGCGCCTGCACCAGAACGTGGACGTGGTGCATGCGCTGACGGGCGTGGTGACGGGCGACATTGGGCGGGATGTCTATGCCACGGACGATGGAACGCTGACGCTGGCGCCAACGGGTAACAGCCGCGTGGGGCGCGTGGTGGCGGTTGAAGCGGCCAATCTGGCGCGGGTGCGCTGCCAGCCGGTGGCGGGCGCAGCCGGCGTCGCCGGGAACTGGCCGGTGGTCGTACTCCCGGACGCCAACATTACGCTCAGCCTGGATCACATGAACCGGGTGCTGCTGATCGGCAACAGCGCGGCGCGCACGCTGACGCTACCGCCGGTGGCGACCGTGCGAGCGGGCGGCTGGTTCCGCATTGTGAAGACCTCGGCGGCGGCCTTCGCAGTCACGCTGGACGCCAACGGGGCGGAAACCATCGATGGCAACGCTACCTACGCGGCAATCGACGCGAAATATGACACGGCGCTGCTGATGTGTACGGGGACCGAATGGATCATCGTCAGCCGGGATGTCGCGTAATAGCTGAAGCGCGGCCGGCTGTGGTGCAAGTCAAGACTTGAATCTGGGAGACATTCATGGCTGTTGTAGACACGGGCCTGACGTCGAAGGCCATCATTGGGCGCTTTTACCGGCGGCTGGAAGAGTTCGCGCAAAATGCCTGGTGGACCAAGCTGGCGATGCACTTCACCAGCACGCAGGAGTCGGAGACGTACCGCTGGCTGGGAATGGTGCCGCAGGTGCGCGAGTGGATCGGCGGGCGCCAGGCGCGTCCGCTGCGCGCCCAGGGCGTGACCATTGTCAACAAGACGTGGGAATCCACCATTCGCGTCGATGCCGATGAGCAGCGGCGCGACAAGACCGGCCAGGTGCTGGTGCGCATTAACGAGATGGCGCGGCGCGTGGCCACGCACCCCAACTCGCTGCTGACCAGCCTGATGCTCGCCGGCGAAACGAGCGCCTGCTATGACGGGCACAACTTCTTCTCCGCGACGCACAGCGAAGGCGACTCGGGCACGCAGAGCAACTCGATCACGTTTGACGCGGTCACGCCCAGCGCCCCGACCGACACGGAGATGTACGAAGCCATCGTCAAGTCCATCGGGCAGCTTCTGAGTCTGAAAGACGACCAGGGCGAGCCGATGAACGAGGCGGCCCGGCAGTTTGTGGTCATGGTGCCGACGAGCTTCTGGTCGGCCACGACCATTGCTCTGTCCGACGCCACCCGCGACCGGGTCAACCCGCTGGCGCTCGGCCGGCCGTACGAAATTGACTGGGTGGCCAACCCGCGGCTGACGTGGACGACCAAGTTCGCCATCTTCCGCACGGACGGCGAAACGCGGCCGTTCATCTTCCAGGAGGAACTGCCGGTGCAGGTGCAGGCGCTGGCGGAAGGCAGCGAGCTGGAGATCAACGAGAACCAGCACCAGTACGGCGTGAAGGCGGTTCACGCGGCCGGTTACGGCTTCTGGCAAGACGCCTGTCTGGTGACGTTCAACTAGCAGCGCTGAGGCGAACCGGGATTTTTGGGGAGCCGGAGTGGTGGCGGAGTCCGGTGGGGTCCGGACTCCGCGCCGCTCAACTTGAGCATAGCTCAATTCAAGAAATTCGAGAAAAAGGAATACCAGTGGCCTACATCACCGCAGCAGATTTGAGTCGCCGGCTTGGGGCGACGTTATACGCGAGGTTGACTGATCGCGAAAACGGAACGACTGCCAACGCCGCAGTGGCGGAGACTATCGTCGCCGAGGCCGAATCAGAAGCCAACAGTTACCTCGCGGCGCGCTACGCCACTCCAGTGAGTCTTAGCGTTCATCCGGAGCTGGCCGATGTGTTGGCGCGGCGCGTACTGGACTTGGCGGAATATGGTGCTTGGCGCGGCTCACCATTCGTCAGCGACATTCCTGCCCGCGTCAAAGCGCTCTACCTCGAGGCATGCGCTTGGTTCAGCCGAGTGGCGGCCGGTGCCCCGCTGCCGGCCAGCAGCGCGCCCGCTGCGACCGAGCTGGTCGACGACACACCGGTCTACCGCGCCCAGCCGCGCACCTTCACGGC
>JAGPEO010000295.1 GCA_018056925.1 Phycisphaerae bacterium | reverse complement strand
GCCGTAGGACCGCCGCAAACGCGCGCTTTCAGACCAGGAGAATACCACGTGCGTGACGCCGTGGGTACGGAGCCAGGCGACCGCGGCCGAGGGGTCCGCCGTGGCCGAGAATTCCAACCACGGATCCTTACTGAAAGGCACGGTGTAGTGGCAGCGGCGCGTCACGTAGAAGGCCCGCGCGTCGCCGACTATCCATACGTAAGCGCCGGTCGGCACGGCGGTGTTGACCGGGTTTACGTTGCGCAAAATGTCCGCGCGATCGATCATCTCGTTCAGCCGCACGCCGGTCAGACTTTGCCAGGACGCCGCCTCGTCGCGCAGCATGTTCACAAGCTTGAGGTCGCCAAGCAGGGCGCCGGCCAGGCTGAAGCCGATAAACACGGCCAACGCCGGTCGTGGTCTGGGGTGGCTGCCGGCGCTGAGTTCTGCGGCTCGGCCGAGTAGCAGCGTTAGCGGGATGATGACCGGCACGGCGAAACGGCCCGGCATGTGCGTGAATGCTGCCCAGGCGACCACGATCAATATTGCCCAAATCGCCAGCATAGAGCAGAGCCGGGGCGTGTCGCCCCGGAGCGGGCCGGTCAGAGCCACGTTTGCCCTCGCTGGCGCTTCGGGCTCGGATCCCTGTGCAGCGCGCTTGGTCGCCAGGAGCGCTAGGCCGAGCCAGAGCGCCTGGTTGTACATACCCGAGTTGAGTAGCTCATCAAACGCGATTCGCGCCCGGGCCCCCAGCGAGGCCGACTCCACCGGCAGGCTGTGGCCGCGCTGCCATTGCTCGGCCTGTGCCGCGCTCCAGTCCCGGCCGCCGAACCAGCCGTACGCGAAGGGGTATACGGGGTTGCCGGTGAAAGCTGCATTGCGAATCAGCCACGGGCTGAATGCCAGTATTGCGCCGAAAACGTACAACCCCAGACGTACCGCGCGAGTTTTTGGACCGTCGCGCATCCCGATCAGCCACGCCGATCCCAGCGCGCCGGCCACCAGCACCAAGGCCGTGTATTTGCAGCCGCCAGCCAGCCCAGCGCATATCCCCGCCGCAAAGGCCGTTCGCAGTGTGGGCTTTTCGGAAATTAGCAGCCCAGCCGCCACGGCCGCGAAGAACAGCACCCCCAATTCGACATATGCCAAAGACCCGAGGTACGCCAGCCACACGGTCGTACCGGCAACCAGTGCCACAAGGACGCGCGGCCAGCCGCGCGGCGTCCAAAGCAGCAGGGCCGCGACCGTCAGCCCGCCTAAAGCCGCGTGCAACAATTGGGCCGGAATCGCCGCGGCCAGCGGCCCGCCCGCCAGGTACATCAACAGCAGGTAGAGCGTTTCCACCCCCTGTGGAAATGACGCGTAAACGTTATGCGGCAGAAACAGAATCCGTCCCGCGTCGAAGTACTCGCGCGGCACTTGCAGGTGATATTCGAGCACGTCATAACCGCGCGCCTCGCCCGCCCAAAGCAGCCCCGGCGGCAAGCACGCGGCGTATAGCACGACGACGATGGGAACGCACAGCGGCAGAAGCACGAGCGTTCTTGCCAGCAGCCCCGGGCCTGCAACGCTGTCGCTATCGACGTTGCCGAGCTGACCGCGCGCGGCGCGAAGCAGCCGAACCGCGCCCAGCCCACCCCCTGCCGCCAGTAGCGCCCATGCCACGGGCCCGCTCAACAGGCCTGCCACCCCGAGCGCAAGCATCGCGGTGCTGAGCACCCCCAGCCCCAGCGCCATAGCCAGGCAAACCTGCCGTCCAGCCGATTGCCCGGCTGCCAGCCACGCCGCAGGCCAAGCGCCCCAGCCAGCCGCGCCCAGCAGCAGCGCCGCAACGTACGCGCCGTCGACCGGCAGCACCAGCCATACCGCGGGCCAGCAAACAGCCAATACTGCGCCTGGCACGACAAGAAGAACCAGGCTCGCAAGCCTGTCGCCCCTGGAGAGACGGGGTATTTGTGCCACGGCAGATTCCGAACGGAGCCTCATTCAGCGCCCAAGTTCGGCGGATTGGCTCGAGCCGTCAAGCGGTAAACTGGCGTAACCGTAGCAGAGCCGGGGCGTGTCGCCCCGGAATGCCGCCAGCAGTTTCACACCCGCGCGCCGTGCCGCCCAGAAACGCCGCCAGGTATCTCCCATCCCCGCATTTGCCCTCTCCACCTCTGGCATGCCGCCCCGAATGTTGTCAGAGTCCGTTTCAGCCTCGCTGCGATCCAATCGGGGCGCTCGCGTACAGCCCGTGCCGCGCGATGTAGGACGCCACGGGTTCCGGCGTGAGATAGCGAACGCTCTGCCCGGCTCGGACGCGGCTGCGGATATCTGTCGCGCTGATCTCGATGCGCGGACTGGCGATGACGTGCTGCCGTAGGCGCTCTATCTGGGAATGTGTCAGCAAGCGCGCCAGATCAGGCAGGTCACCGGCCTCAAACCCCGGACGGGCCGCCGTCACGATCGTGCACGCGTCGACCAGTTCGCTGACATGATACCAGGTGGCCAGCTCGCTCAGGCTATCCATGCCCATGAGCCAAAAGAGTTCGGTCCCCCGCGGCAAGGTCGCCGCAAAGTGCCGCACAGTGTTGAGCGTGTAATTCGGCCCGGGCTGCGTCAGCTCCCAGTCGCTCACGTCGAAGAGCGGCTCACCTTCAACCGCCAGACCGCACATCGCCAGCCGGTGCTCGCCCGGCGTCAGGTCGCGCCCCGGCTTGTGCGGCGGTTTGGCGGCCGGGATCAGTAGGACCCGGTCTGCCGCCAGGTGCTCGGCCACAAAACGACTGATAATTAGGTGCCCGTGATGAATGGGGTCGAAGGAGCCGCCGAAAAGCAGGATGCGTGGCACATCAAAGCCCCACGGACCGGTCGGCTAGCATGTTGCCATTGCCGCCGATCATAAGTTCAAGCTTCTGCGCCATTTCGCGAACTGCAGTCAGCCGCGGATTCAACTCCAGGGCCCGCTGGTAGCAAAGCAGCGCACTGCGTAGCTCCCCCTGTTGCATGGCCGCATGCCCGAGGCTCACCATGGCCGGGAAATGATCTGGGTTGAGTTCGACCGCGCGTTTGAACGCCAGCGCCGCGTCGGCCGGGCGGTCCAGCATGAACAGGGCGATGCCGCGCTGATGATGCGCTTCAGCAAAGGCCGGTTCAGCCGCGAGCAGTGAATCCAGCGCCGCCAAAGCTTCGTGGCACCGGTTAGACTGGATCAGATCGATCGCCCGCGCCAGGTCCGCATTGCTGCGGGCCGAGCCCGCGCGCAGCCAGAGGCGCCAAAGGCTATCTTCGGCCAGGTCGGCTAGACCCGTTTCCGGATGATGAAGCAGGCCCCGCAGCAGCGAGCCATGTGCGGCAACGCCTTTCCAGCCCAGCGCGACGACTGCGGCCCGTTGCACCTCAGCCGGCGGGCTGCCGAGTACCTCGGCCAGCACGTCGGCCGGCGACTGCGCACGCAGCAGGCGCTCCAAGATTGCCGGGTCCGGACCGCTAGCAGCCGCTCGAGCGGGCTCTCTTATCGGACCGCTGCCTGCTTGATCTGGCACAACGCTCTCCGCCAGCCACTGAATGCGGTCTACAAAGCAACCGCTCAGCGAATTACCAGGGAACGAGACTCTGGCTGCGGGCCAGTTCCGGCAACAACGGAGTTGCATTCAATCCTAGGAAGCGGGTACGGACAGGTCAAACGTTTTTCAGGACGTGCGATACCCCCCGCGAGCCGCCGCGCCGAGTCGCCCGCAAGTACCCGGGCGACCCGCCGCGACGAAGATGTTGTTGCGCCGCCAGCCCGAACTACGCGAGCAGGCCCCCCTCCAGCACGTTTCGCAGCTTGTCCAGCGCCTTGTTCTGTATCTGCCGGACCCGCTCTTTGGTCACGCCGATCATCTCGCCCACTTGCTCGAGCGTCTTGGCGCGCGCCGCTTGCACTTGACCGCAGGCCTGGTCCAGGGCGAAACGGGCGCGGATAACCTGTTGCTCGACCTCGCTGAGCGAGGCCAGATTGCGAACGAGGATCGACTTCAGCTCGTCCAGGCAATCGCCTTCCGCGTCGGTGCGCTTCTTCTCGACGAAGTCGCTCTTCTCCAACGAGGGATCGAACTCGGTCGGGAAGTACCCGCGATAGCGCGACGTCCGCATCGCCACCCGCGAAAAGCTCTTGAGGATCGCGCGGCAGGCGTAAGTGCTGAATTTGTAACCCCGCGCGCAATCAAATTTTTCGACGCTTCGCAGCAGGGCCAGATTGCCCTCGCTGATCAGGTCCGAGAAGTCCACGCCCGTGATCCGCGTCCGCTTGGCCATTGCCAATACCAGCGGAATGTTCACGCGGATGATGTCTTCCCGAGTCTGCGCCGCCAGGTGTTCCCAACGTAGCAGCTCGGCCAGCTTCTCCGGCGGCAGTCGGCGCCCGGCATATTCGCGCACTATCTGCACCACACGGTAGCGACAGTAGTTCAGACGCAGGAACATCTGCTGTTCCTGCTCGGCCGTCAGACACACGGGGCGGCCGGTGGCCAGCAGATCTGCTCCGCTGTCGTCGTTGGCAGCGCCGTCGGTGCCTGGGGCCCTCTCGATGGGGGCTAATAGTGCTTCTTCGCTTCCCGGCTCCAGAAAGCACGGATCGAACACGCATTCCACGGGTTCCCGCAGGCGGCGCCGCACCAGCTTCGCGTCTGCTGGTGACAAGCTATCCATGACCGCCGGCGCGGGCGGCTTCAGGTCAGGCTCCACCTTGCACAGACCCGGGACCATACTGCATTCCCTGGCAAGAACCACTGCGTTGCTCCCTTCTTCTCCTCCACCGCCTGTGGACAAACCAGCAGACGGCGAAGTGCGCAAGCACTTAGCACGAGCGACAACGCGCGTGCGCGCCACAACTAATAACCAGAAGCCGTATTCCCGACCTTGGGGAGCCTTCAGACGCAGTCGGGCGCCGGCAACTATGGGGAGCCTTTGCACAAAAAGTATAACTTATGTTTCGCGCCGCTGCAAGGT
>JAGPEO010000294.1 GCA_018056925.1 Phycisphaerae bacterium | reverse complement strand
CAAGCGCTCCCAGAGCTGCAGGCGACCATTGCGCCGCCGGAGCTGGCAGGCGCGAATGCCCGCGGCCCCCACGTCCACCGCGATCACCGAGCTTTTCCCGAGCGCTTTCAGCACGCCGATACCTCTGGCCCCAATCAGGCCACCGAAGCCATGTCGAACAACGGCAGAAACAGCGACATCGCCACGAATCCTACAATCAAACCCATAATCGCCAGCAGCACCGGCTCGGCCATGCGCGTCAAATGCTGCACGGCCACCGCGTTCTCCTCGTCCATCCACTCAGAAACGAAATCGGCCGCCTCTGACAGCCGCCCGTTCTCTTCACCGGTCCGCAGCGCGGAAACGATCACCGCATCCGCCAATCCGGCGGCTTCGATCGCCTGGCCCATCCGCCCGCCGGACGCCACCGTTTCTTCAACGTCCGCCAGCAAACGCAGATACGTGGAGCTGGTAATCGCCTCGCGCGATTGCCGGATCGTCTCCAGCAGCGGTACGTGGCTGCGGAGCATGGCGGCCCAGATGCGGACCACGCGCGCGAAAAGCAGTCGTCCCGCCAAGTCGCCGACTATCGGCAGCCGCAGCAGCAACTCGCTCAACCAGGTGCGCGCCTGCGGCAACCTCAGGAAGACCACTGCTGCGGCTATGACCAGCACCAGCACACCCAGCAGGTAGGGCCAGCCGTGCAAGAGGCACTGCGAAGCCGCGAACAGAAACTGCGTGGTCGGCGGCAGCGGGGAGCGCAACGTCATGAACAACACGCGAAAGCGCGGAATGACGAAAAACAATAGAACGGCCAGCACGGTGACCAGCATCACACTTAACACGGCCGGATAGATCAGAGCGCCCAGAATCAGCTTGCGCGTCTGCCCTTGTTGCTGGGCCAGTGCGCACAGGCGCGCAAAAGTCTGCGGCAAGCTGGCCGTCGCTTCGCCCGCGGCGATCATGCTGCGGAACACGGGATTGAACAGGTCCTCTTCCTGCTGCAGCGCGCCGGACAGGCTGTCTCCCTCTTCGACCCGCTCGCGAACGCGCTTCAGGACAGCGCGCATCGTGGGGCGCGCGGTCTGCTCCTCCACCGCCGCCAGCGCCGGAACCAGAGGCGTGCCGGACTCCAGCAGCATTTTCATCTGCCGCGTGAACAGGATCAGGTCGCGGACCGGGATGCGCTTGCGCGCCGTGCGCCCTGCAGCGGCGGCCGGCTCAACCCCCGACTGCTCATCCACGCGCAGAATGAGCAGACCCTTCTGCCGGAGGTTCTCCACCGCCTGGTGGCGGTCGCCGGCCTCCACCCGCTCCAGCACCGTAGTGCCGTCTGGACGCATTGCTTCGCAGGCATACTGCATAAATCAATCCGCTGTGGGGCCGTCCCGCTGTGCCGCCGGCGTCTCGCCGGTTAACACATGCGTTGGGCCCGTGCCACCGGTGTCTCCTCAAACAGTCGCCATCTCCGCGCGCGTCCGCGCCTCGGTCTCGGCGTGCGTCACGCGCAACACTTCCTCCAACGTCGATCTGCCCTGCTCGACCAGCAGCAGCCCCTCCTCACGCAACGGCCGCCAACCATGCTGGCGCACCACGGCCTTGATCTGTTCCTCATCCTCGGCGCTATGAATGCAGCTTCGCACAGCCTCTGTGACCTCCAGGATTTCATAGATGCCGGCCCGCCCGCGGAAGCCTGAATCGTGACATTGCTTGCAGCCTTCCCCCTTGGAAAAAGCGCGCTGCGTCTGCCCCAGCCAACCGGCGTCGGCCAGCGCCGCCTCGGACGGAAAATACGAGGTGCGGCAGTGCGGGCAGATCGTCCGCGCCAAGCGCTGCGCCACCACGCCATTGAACGCCGACGCCAGCAGGTAACGTTCTATCCCCATATCCGCCAAACGCACGAAAGCCCCGGGGGCACTGTTCGTGTGCAACGTCGAAAGCACCAGGTGCCCCGTGAGCGCCGCCTGAATCGAAACCCGGGCCGTCTCGCTGTCGCGGATCTCGCCCACCATGATCACGTCCGGGTCCTGCCGCAAAATCGAACGCAGTGCTCGCGCGAACGTCAGGCCGATGGCCTCGTTCACCTGAATCTGGCTGATGCCGTCGAGCTGGTATTCGACCGGATCCTCAATCGTCACGATGTTGCGCTCCGGCGAGCACAGCAAATCCAGCACCGAGTACAGCGTCGTGGTCTTGCCGCTGCCGGTCGGCCCCGTTACCAGTACAATCCCGTGCGGCTTGGAGAAGATGCGCCGGAAAGCCGCCATTTGATGGGGATTCACGCCCAACTTTTCGAGCGAAACGTTCAAGTGCGCTTTGTCCAGAATACGCAATACGATCTTCTCGCCCAGCAAGGTGGGCATGGAAGAAACACGCAAGTCAATCTCACGCCCTTCGGCCACCACGTGCACCCGCCCTTCCTGCGGCAGGCGGCGCTCGGCAATATCCATCTTGCCGATGACCTTGATGCGCGACACGATCGCCGCGTGCATGGTGTTGGGGGCCGTCATCAGCTCGCGCAGATTGCCGTCAATGCGATAACGAATACAGGTGTTGCGCTTGGTCGGCTCCACGTGAATGTCGCTGGCGCCGTCGCGGATGGCGGTCATAATCGTCAGGTTCACCAGATTGATGATCGGGCTGCCCGCGACCATCTTGCCGATTTCTTGCGGCGTATCCTCGTCGACCGTTTCGCGCTCGACCACCTTGACCTCGGATTCGGTCAGGTTGACGAGGAAAGAATCAATATCCACCTCCTCCCCCAGGTACTTCTCCTGAAATTCCGCAATGTTGCTCTCCAGAGCCAACACCGGGTTGATCTGGCACCCAGTCACTGCACTCAGCAAGTCCACCGAGGGCAGTGATTGCGGCTCAGCCATCGCCACGGTGAGCGTGTTGCCCACCTTGAAGAGCGGCAGCACCCGCAGCCGCGCCGCCTGCTCGCGGTCCACCAGCCGCGCTACCGCCGGATCGATCAGCCCGTGCCGCAAATGGCAGCACTTGACCTTCAGTTGTTTGGCCAGCGCGCTGAGCATGGCCTTGGGCGACAGAATGCCCATGTCGATCAAGACTTCGCCCAGGCGCTTATTGTCCTTGTTCTGGGCCTCCAGGGCGCGCAGTAGATCAGCCTCGCTGACCAGACCCTGCTCCACCAGGAGCTGACCAAGTTTGTTCGTGCGCATTAGGCCCATTTTTGCTCACACTCGGCTTGTGGCGGCCGCGTCCTGCCGCCGGCCGTGATCTTGACCCTCGTCCGTCCTCACCGCTGGCAGCTCCGGATCGCGTTTTCGACCGTGTCAAAAACGTCCAGCCGGGGCAACACGTCCGTCAATTCGAGCGCTTCCAGACAGGTTTCGCTCAAGGCCGCCATCTTCGGGCGTTGGTGCGGCGAAAGATGCGCCCCGCACAATTCGAGCAACAGCTCGATCCCGTTACTGTCCAGATACGGCACGTCGCTCATGTCGAGTATGGTGCGGCGCAAGTCGCCATTGCCGGTCTGCAACGCGCGGCGCACGTCCTCCAACTCGTCCGTGATCAACGGTCCGTGCAGGCCCACCACCGTGACGTTGCCTTGCTGCTGCGTCTGCACTTTCACGTCGAGCTCACCTCTGTCTTTGCTTGCGGCTCGAGTGCGCTTTCGCCTGCCGCAGCGCCGCCGCGCCCGCCGGCCTCCAATAAATCCGTCGCGATCGGCACGTTGGCGCGACGGGCCCGCTCCGCCGCCGCAAAAGCCGTCACCAATAGCTTCTCCAGCGGCGGCTGCCCGTGTCCGCTGCCGGCCAGCCCCAGCCGCAGCCGTAAGTTTTCGCGCCCGCCCGCCATTTGCTCCAAACACTCCTCCCCCGCTGCGAGCATCTTTTCCGCAATCAGGCGCCCCAGTCCGCTGTCCAGGCGGCGCAGCAGAACCACAAAGCGATCGTCGGCGAAACGCCCCACCAGATCATCGCTGCGCACGCGCCGCGCCAACGCGCAGCCCAGCCGCTCAATCAGGCGGTCGCGCTCCTCCCAGCGTCCGCTGTCGTCCAAACGCCGCATGCCCTCCAGCGCCAGCACGACCGCTACCACCGGTTCGTTCGTCTGATACGAATCATTCAACGCGTGCGCCGCCAACGTGAAGAAATCATTGCGCGTCAACACGCCCGACCCGCGATCCGTGCGCTGCACCACGCGCCAGCGCTCCACACACGCCGTGTGCCGCCAAAATATCGTCAGAAGCTGCCCCACCGTCCGCCGCAAGCCAACCCCCGGCGCGCCGGCCTGCCGCAGGTTGCCCACCGCAACCACGCCGAGCGTCCCACCCGCTTCGCGCACCGGCCAGATCCAAACCCAGGGCTCCTCCGTACGAGCCGCCAGATCATCCAGCAGCGGCCCGCAACCCGGGTCGCCCGCCACAAACTCCTTGCCGCTGGTCGCCACGTGCCCCAGCACCCCATGCCGGCTACTGGGCCCTACTATCTCACCGTGGCCGCCGGAAAGGGGTTGCAACGCCTCGGCCCCGGCCCGCACGTGATAACAGCGCACCCGGTTAGCTCCCAGGTGCTCGGTCAACAGCTCGCGCACCAATTGGTCAAATGACGCCCATAGCTCTGCCTGCCCCTCGTGCTCCGCCAGCCATTCAAGAAAACTGCGGCACATGGCGTCTGCCACCCCGGCCGGCCGACGCCCCAAATCCAAGGCCGCCGCCGAAACCCCACGCACCGCAGGCGGCGCCGGCTCCGCCAGACTGCCGCGCCGCCGCGTGAAGGCGAAACCGGCCAGCACGGCTACCGCGGCCAGCGCCGCCCCCGCCGCAAACCACAACGTGTTCGCATCTGAGCCGAACATCTACGCCTCTCCTGATCACGCCGGCGGCAAATTCGCCGGTGGCGCGAACTGACCCTCTGTCGCGCCGGCCGCCAGGTCCAGGTTCTCTTCGGATTTCGCCGGCCCACCGTCGGCCCGCACCAGCGCTTCGACCAGTTCCGACAGCCGCGTCGGGCTGAA
>JAGPEO010000293.1 GCA_018056925.1 Phycisphaerae bacterium | reverse complement strand
CCAGCCGCCCGTTTGCCACCGACAGAAGCCGAAAATCGTTGGGGAATCCAGGGCCTGTTCCGACCTGAACCTGGGTCGTTCCGGCGCCGCCAATTCCGACACTGCCGGTCGTACCAAAGCTTCCCGGGGCGTTGCCGCCGGCCAGAGTACTTCCCCCGCCGACTACGCTGCCGCCGGTCAGTCGCCCGCCGCGGGTGACTCCGCCGGCCCCCCCGACGACGAACGGGCTATCGTCGCTAGATTCGTCGAAAGTCATCGGCCCGCATCCGCACAGCAGAAATGCGACATTCGATACCAGGAAAGACAGCAGTTGCAGGCGGCGGCTTGAGCATGTGCACATTGGGAATTCCTGACTTCTTCGCCCGGCTCGCATTGCCGACCGGTACAACTCCTGCGGGCGGCCACATCTGCCGAGCTCACCTCCGACAATACACATTTGCGAGGGCTTGATGAAAACAATTCTTTGTAATCCGGCTCACTGGCGGAAGTTGGGACATGCATTGGAGTAGTCCGACCCACAATGTCGCAGGCAGACAAGTGCCGCCATTCGACTCATGTGACTCATGACTCCTGCTTCCGGCCACAGCCCGCCCGATAACCTCCATTTCAGGCCACGCATGTTTTCAGCGGAATAGCATCTACTCAGAGCCGGCGCACCTGATTGGAGGCAATATATGTTTGAGGGCATGACAGGCAACGCAGAGACTTTGAGCCACAAATGGGGCTGGCTCGTAGCCCTGGGAATCGTGCTTATTGTGCTGGGCGTGGTTGTGCTCGGGCACGCGGTTCTCGCCACCCTCGTGTCCACGCTGGTAATTGGTTGGCTGCTGATAATCGGAGGAGTGGTCGAGGCAGTGCACAGCTTTCAGGTGCGGACCTGGGGTGGGTTCTTGTTGGAGCTGCTGCTGGCAGTCCTCTATTTTGTTGCCGGGGTCATCATAGTTAGCGCCCCCGCCGGCAGCGCACTGGCCTTGACTCTCGTCATTGCGGCCTATCTGCTGGTGGGCGGGATTTTCCGCGTGGTGGCCGCGTTCTCGCTACGCTTCCGCGGCTCAGGCTGGCTGGCCTTCAGCGGCGTCGTGGCGTTCATCCTGGGCCTGGCAGTCTGGCAGAACTGGCCCGCGACGGGCCTGTGGTTCATCGGGCTATGTGTGGGCGTTGAACTCATCGTCCAAGGCGTGTCGTGGATCGCACTCGGTTTGACCGCGCACAGCCTGGGCCGCGGCGGCGCGCCCGAGGCCGCGCCGGGCGCCCCGCCGGCGCTACAGACCTGAGGCGTCGGAAAGCGCAGCCAAGCAGGCCGCGATCGCGATAAGGCAGGCCGGCCGCTACGTGCAGGCCCGCAGCCGTTCAATATCTGTGCCGGTGATCGCGGCCAGGTTGCGCGTGATCTTTTCGATTTCCCAGTCCCACCAGCGAATTTCGAGCAGGGCCGCCACGGTCGCCTCGTCAAACCGCATGCGGATCACGCGGGCCGGATTCCCGCCGACGATGGCGTAAGGCGGCACGTCCTTGGTAACCACGGCGCGGGAGGCGACGATCGCCCCGTCGCCGATCTTCACGCCCGGCATGATCAGGCCGCCATAGCCGAGCCAGACATCGTTGCCGACGACCGTGTCGCCGCGGTGCGGGAACGCGAAGTCCGCCGGCAGATTGCGCTCCCACGCGCCGCCGAAAATGCGGAACGGGTAGGTTGAGAAACCCTCTATGGCGTGATTGCCGCCGTTCATGATGAACTTGGTGTCGGTACCCACCGCGCAGAATTTCCCGATGATCAGCTTGTCGCCGATGAAGTCGAAGTGGTACAGGACGTTCTTTTCAAAATTCGCGACGCCGTCCGGGTCATCGTAATAGGTGTAATCGCCGACGATGATGTTCGGCCGCGTGATGTGGTTCTTGAGAAACGCCAAGCGCGGCTGACCCGGCAGCGGAAACGGGTCGTCCGGCGAAGGGCCAATTTCAAACCGCTCCATGTCTCTCGCTCCTCTTCTCTTCCTTAAATTTAGAGAGATTCATCGATGACTCCAGAAGAGTGGGAAGGTGGTAACGTGGAAAGGTGGGAAGGTGGACTGCTCGGTGAGCATTGCTCGCGTTTCAACACCTCCATACACAGGTAGCGCCGTCACAGGTAGTGCCGGCCGGCCGTTTAACTCGGCGTCCGCAGGGCCGGCAAACTTGCCGCTTGCCGAATCCGGTTCGCCTCCGCCCAGGCCGCGTGGTGCTCCGACAGAACGCGGGTCAGACTGGCGGCGCTGATACCCAGGCATGCGGCCGCGTCATTCGTTCGCCCGCGCGCTGCGTCTAAAGCGTCCAACAACAGCCCGAGCACCTCCGCCAAATCCGGATTGTTGGACGCCAGCCGCAACGTCCCGTCAACAACGTGCACGTGCTCCGGCCAGGTCACTGCGTTTGGCAGCGGCCGCCGGAAACCGATTGCCAGCGCTTCCCGCAGGCGCCGCAAAGCCCGGGCCTTGTTCTCATGCTGTGACCGGCTCTCGGCCGCTTTGACGATGATCCCGCTCGGCGCATGGTGCAGCCGGACGGCCGACGAGGTCTTGTTGCGTTTCTGTCCGCCCGGTCCACTCGCACGGAAGGTGTGAATTTCGCATTCAGCTAGCAAGCGCGCATCGTCATAGCACACGCGCGAGCGCAGGTCGTCGGCCTCCGCCCTGCTCGCCTCGTGGCTTGGTTGCCTCGCTGCCTTCATCTCTGCCATCTACGCGAGTATACGGATACAATGTTGGGTGCCATGCCCCAAGCTGTAAGCGCGGGCATGCCCCCCGTCGGTCACTGCCGTGGCGGCGCGACCCGGGCCGGCGCAACTACGGCTGTGGGCTCGCCGCGGGCGCCTCACGCGATTCACGTACTGGCGGAGCGGCGGTCGCGCCATCGTTGCGCGGGTGGCTGGCCAGCAGGGCTTTGACGCGCGGGTGCTCGCGGTTCAGGTGCACGCCGGTCGCCGGGAAATCCGGGTTCTTGGGATTGGGAACCTTGCTGATCGTGACCAGCTTCTCCGCCCGCAGATGATCCAGCACCAGCTTAGCCTCTTCCGGCGCGAAGCCCAGCCGCGGCAGTAGCTCGCGCACGATGTACCCGGCCCACATGAAATCGTGCCGGTTTTCCAAGCGCATGAACTCCCGCAGGAACATATCCGTGCGTTCGTCCATCGAAAGTTTCGAAACGTCCGCGGCCGGCGCGCCCTCGCGGAAGCGCGATTCGGCAGCGGGGGCCGCAGCGCTGGGCGCAGCGGCGGGCGCCGCAACCGGCTTTATTTGTAGCTTGACCGCCACCGCAGCGTACTGTTCGAGCGCCTGCTGGAGCGTGGTGTCGGCGCGCAGCTCATGGCCGTCGGGCCCCTGGAATTGGATTTCGTCCAGGCCCAGTACTCCACGAAGAATGCGCTGGATTTCGGAGAGGGGTTCTTGCGCGTGAGTTCGCGCCAAGCCGGAAAGAGTTTCCTGGAGGAGCGCTTTCCAGTTCATCTTTGGTTGCCCTTAATTTGGGCCAAAAGCGCCGACAATAGGGCGCATAAAAAAAGAGAACAGTGGACGTTGCCGGGCGACGGATTTCTCCGCCGCGCCCCAGCCGCTAAGGGCCAGGTAAGAATGCGCTGATTTTAGTTCGCTCAGGCGGCAAGCCGCCGGAGCGATCTAGGTATCCTCTAGAAAGGAGGTGATCCAGCCGCAGGTTCCCCTACGGCTACCTTGTTACGACTTAGTCCCAGTCACCGGTCTCACCGTCGGCCGCCGCCTCCTCGATTAAAAGGTTAGCTAAGCGGACTTCGGGTGCTACCAGCTCCCATGACTTGACGGGCGGTGTGTACAAGGCTCAGGAACACATTCACCGCGTCGTAGCTGATACGCGATTACTAGCGATTCCGACTTCATGGAGTCGAATTGCAGACTCCAATCCGAACTGGGGCGCGTTTTTTGCGATTTGCTCCACCTCACGGTCTTGCGTCGCTTTGTACGCGCCATTGTAGCACGTGTGCGTCCCCGGGCATAAAGGCCATGATGACTTGACGTCATCCCCACCTTCCTCCGGCTTAACGCCGGCAGTCTCGCTAGAGTCCCCGCCATTACGCGCTGGCAACTAGCGACAGGGGTTTCGCTCGTTAAGGGACTTAACCCGACACTTCACAGCACGAGCTGACGACAGCCATGCAACACCTGTGCAAGTTTCACCCCGAAGGGCAGCCCAACCGAGTTATCCCCGGCGGGCATCCAAGCATGTCAAACCCGGGTAAGGTTCTTCGCGTTGCTTCGAATTAAGCCACATGCTCCACCGCTTGTGTGAGCCCCCGTCAATTCCTTTGAGTTTTAGCCTTGCGGCCGTACTCCCCAGGCGGCACACTTAGGAGTTTTCCTACGACGCCGGCGCCATCAGAGACTCCGACATCTAGTGTGCATCGTTTACGGCGTGGACTACCAGGGTATCTAATCCTGTTTGCTCCCCACGCTTTCGGATCTCAGCGTCAGAATCGGCCCAGTGCCCCGCTTTCGCCTCTGGCGTTCCTCTAGATATCTACGCATTTCACCGCTCCACCTAGAGTTCCAGGCACCCCTACCGACCTCAAGCTACGCAGTTTGCCCAGCAATTCCCCGGTTGAGCCGGGGGCTTTCACAAGACACTTGCGCAGCCGCCTACACCCGCTTTAAGCCCAATGATTCCGAACAACGCTAGCCTCCTCTGTCTTACCGCGGCTGCTGGCACAGAGTTAGCCGAGGCTTCCTTTGGGTCTGCTCAACGCGGCGGATTATTCACCCGCTTTGCTTGCGAAACCCTGACAGCAGTTTACATCCCGAAGGACTTCCTCCTGCACGCGGCATTGCTGGGTCAGGCTTGCGCCCATTGCCCAAGATTCGTTACTGCAGCCACCCGTAGGTGTCCGGGCAGTGTCTCAGTCCCGATGAGGCGGGCCACGCTCTCACGCCCGCTACCCGTCGTAGCCTTGGTGAGCCATTA
>JAGPEO010000292.1 GCA_018056925.1 Phycisphaerae bacterium | reverse complement strand
TGCGGCGTGGGCATGGTGCAACTGTTGCCACTGATGCTGGCGGGCTTGTGGGCGATGAAGTTGAGCTTCCGGCGCCGCTAGGACAGTTCGAATCGGAATGAACCAGGCGAGCCCGATCCGCCGGCGGATCGGGCTCGTTGTTTTATTACTGGGCGGCGGCATGCCCGCCCTTTTCTACGCCTCCCCGCCTGAAAACCCGGGCCGCGTGAAAAGCGCCTGGCGGCGCGATACAGTACTCTGCATGTTTGACGCTCTTTCCGAGAAATTAACCGGAGTCTTGCGCAGTCTGCGCGGACGCGGGCGCATCACCGAGGACAACGTGCGCGAGGCCATGCGCGAGGTGCGCACGGCCCTGCTCGAGGCCGACGTGCACATCGAGGTGGCCCGCAAGTTCTGCGACGAGTGCCAGCAGAAGGCCCTCGGCATGCAGGTCCTCGAGACCCTGCGGCCCGAGCAGGTCATGATCAAGGTTGTGCACGATGAGCTGGTCCGCCTCATGGGCCCCATCGAAACCCGCATCCCCTTCGTCTCACAGCCGCCGACCATCATCCTCATGGCCGGCTTGCAGGGCTCCGGCAAAACCACCACCTGCGCCAAGCTCGCCCGCTACTGCTTGCAGAAGGGCAAAAAGCCCATGATGGTCGCGGCCGACCTGAAGCGGCCCGCGGCTATCGATCAGCTTGAAGTGCTGGGCACGCAGGTCGGAGTACCGGTCTACGTCGAACGCGACCACCAGAACGCCGTGAAAGTCTGCCGCAACGCGGTCATGAACTCGCGCAAGCTGGACCGCGACGTCGTCATCCTCGATACGGCCGGGCGCTTGGCCATCGACGAGGAGATGATGACCGAGGTCTCGAAAATCGCCGAGATCACCCAGCCGCACCAGATTTACCTCGTTCTTGACGCCATGACCGGCCAGGACGCGGTCAACACGGCCAAATCGTTCGATCAGCGGCTGGAGCTGGACGGCGTGATTCTCACGAAGTTCGACTCCGACACGCGCGGTGGAGCGGCCCTGTCGGTCAAGCACGTGACAGGCAAGCCGATCAAGTTCATCGGCGTCGGCGAAAAGCTGGACGCGATCGAAGAATTCCACCCCGACCGCATCGCCAGCCGCATCCTCGGCATGGGCGACGTGCTCAGCCTGGTAGAAAAGGCCCAGCAGCAATTCGACGAGAAAGAGGCCTTGGCGCAGCAGCAGAAGATGGCCAAGGGCACAATGGGGCTGGATGACTTCCTGGTCCAGCTCGAAAAGCTGCGCAACATGGGGCCGATGAAGTCGATCCTGAAGATGATCCCGGGCGTCGGCTCGGCGCTGAACGACTTGGAACTCCCGGAAGAGGAGCTGAATCGCTTCAAGGGCGTGATTCACTCCATGACGCCCAAGGAGCGCCGCAACCCCGAGCTTATCGAAGCCTCGCGCCGCCGGCGCATCGCGCGCGGCGCCGGGGTACAGCCGCAGGACGTCAGCGGACTGGTCAAGCAGTTCATACACATGCGGCCACTGATGAAAGCGATGGCCGGCCAGGGCATCGGCGGGCGCATGAAGATGATGTCGCAGCTTTCGCAGATGGGCATGATGGACGGGGCCATGCCGAAGCTGAAGAAGGGCACGACCAGGTACAACCCGCAGCGGGACAAGAAGCGCAAACGCCGCAGGCGGAAGTGAATTTCCAGACTCGATTGGCTAGCCGGGCGAAGAGCCCGGTAACTTCGCCAGCGCGATGGACGCGCTCCGGCGGCGGGGCTTGGCGGCAGCCCCCCTTGTCGCCTAACATTAGGAGCATGAACTGGAGGACCCTCTCAGCGTTCGTGATGCTCTTCACGCTGCTGACGTGCCCCGTGTTCTGTCTAGGGGACATGGGTTGCGCTGACGAAGAGCCGGCGGAATCGGAACACGATCCAGGACACGCTCATCACCCCTGCCTGTGCAAGGGCGCGTTTCCCATGACTCCTTCCGCCGATCTCCAGCGTGCGATAGGTCTTTCCGCCTTCGTCCTGCCCGCCGCTTGGCCACTGATAGACCAGCCGGCCGATGTCTGTGCTCTGCTGAACGCGAGCGAGCTGCTCCACAATACACTTGCATTCGCGGCGCTTTATCCCCTATTGATTTGATGCGCTCCGACCGTTTCCTCGATTGAGGGCGCCGCGCCCTCACGGTTAATCCTGCGCACGGCCCTCGAGGCCGCCGACGCACCGTGGACGCCAAAACTACTCAGGCTGGAGGATTGAGGTTTGAAGCACCGATTGATTCGAGCTTCACTGATAACACTTGCGGCGACTGCTTCCGGTTGCGCAACCGTCAATCCGCGACCCGACTATGATCGAGCCGCCGAAAAAGTGGAAGCCGCGACCGGGTACTGCTTTGAGTACCGGCCGGAGAACGACGCCTGCACTCAGCAGCGGGTGTGTGAGCTGCTGGAAGGCGGCCTGACCGCCGATGAGGCAGTCCACGTCTGCCTTCTGAACAACCGCAAGATTCAAGCTGCGCTGTACGAGATCGGCGCGGCCCGGGCCGACCTGGTCCAGGCCGGTCTGTTGTCCAACCCGACTCTCGCGATCGCCGGCAAGTTCCCCGATTCCGGCGGTCTGACGAAGATTGAAGCGGCGGTCGTGCAGAACATCGCGGATTTGTGGCAGATACCCACGCGCAAACGCGTCGCCTGCAGCGCGCTTGAGCGCGTCATTCTCCAGGTCGCGCGCGATGCGAGTATCGCCGCTTACGACGCTAAAGCCGCCTACTACCAGGCCAAGCAGGCCGACCGCAAATGCGAACTGGCGGCCGAAAGCATCCAGGTCGCGCGGCACGTCCTGGACCTGGCCCTGACCCGCCAAGAGGCCGGCGCGGGCAGCGAGATTGATGTGAACCTGGCGCGGGCCGAGGTGCACAGTGCGGAGCTGGCCTTCGCGGATGCCAAGCTCGCGGCGCTCGCGGCCCGCTCGGCTTTGGCTCGCCAGCTCTCGCTTCCCAGCGCACCGGAGGAACTGGAGCTGACCGATCCATTGCCCGAGCTGCCGCACTGGTGCCTTGATGAAGAGGCGCTGCTGCTCCTCGCGGCTGACCGGCTGGACATTCAAGCCGCCGCCAGCGCCGTCAAGGCCGCCGTGGCGCGCATCAAGGAGGAGAAACTTAAGCTCTTCCCAAATGTTGAAATTGGGCTGGCCTTCGAACGCGACGAACGCCGGGCGCCCGAAGGCCGCAATATACTCGCCGACAGCGTACTGGCCTCAATCGCCGAGCGGGCGCCTACGGTCGAGATCGCGCCTATCGAGCGTCTCTCTTCGGACACACTTACCGGCCCGAGCATCGGCTTGGAACTGCCGATCTTCAACCAGAACCAGGGCAACATCGCGCGGGCCGAATACGCGTGTCAGCAGAACCTCAAATTGCTTGATGATGTAGTCCTGGCCGCGACACAGGACGTGCGCCTGGCCGCGGCGCAGGCCCGCGCCGCGTGGAAGGTGCTCGACTTTTATCGCGACGAAGTACTCCCGCTGCGAGAAACAAGCCTCGACCTGGCTCGCACGGCTTACCAGGCCGGCCGAACTCCGCTGCACAACGTGCTGGAAACGGAGCGCGCCCTGCTGACGGCACGCGTGGGTTACGTCGATTCGCTAGGGGACTGTGCGGCGGCCCTGGTCGAACTGGAAAAAGCAGTCGGTCAGCCCCTTCAGCGAATTTTGCCGGCGGCGGGGCGAGCCGCCAATGAAATGGACATGGACGCGTCGCCGGGTACTGAAGCGGCGACTCAAAATTCAGGTGAAGTACCATGAAGATCGGTCAAATTCTCATCGGACTTATTCTCGGCGCCGCAATCGGCGCCGGCGGGGCCTGGCGCTTGATGAACCACGCCGGAGAACACGACGGCTGCGAGCATGCTACGCACGCCACAGCCGAAACCCACGACGATCACGACCACTCCGCCGGTCAACACGACCATGACGCCCATGAGGACGGCTGTTCGCACGGGCATGGCCATGAGCACGGCGAACACGACGAGGGGGGCGCCGTCGTTCTGAGCGAGAAGGCCACCCGCGAGGCGGGCATCAAAATCGTTGAAGCCGGCCCGGGCGAACTCGAAGAGACACTAACCCTGCCGGGCGAAATCGGGCTCAACGCCGATAAGGTCGCGCACATCGTGCCGCGCGTCAGCGGAATCGTCCGCCGCGTTGAGAAAAGCCTCGGCGATGAAGTGCAAGCCGGCGAAGTGATGGCCGTTCTCGAAAGCCGCGAGTTGGCGGAAGCCAAAGCGGATTATCTCGCCGCCCGCCAGCGCCTGGCGCTGGCCGAAGCCAATCTCAAGAGCGCGCAGGAATTACACCAGAAGAAGATCATGCCCGATCTGGAATTCCTGACGATCGAAAAGGACAAGGCGGAGGCCGCCATCGCACTTCAAGCGGCGGGCAATAAGCTGCATGCGCTCGGGCTGGCGGAGGATCAGGTCCCGCAGTCGTCCGATCCGACCTCCAGCCTCGCCTTGTACGAGCTGCGCGCCCCGTTCGCCGGCACGGTCGTCCAGAAGCACTGTGCCTTGGGCGAAGTGCTGACCAGCGAAACCGACGCCTTTGTGCTGGCCGACCTTTCCACGGTCTGGGCCACAATTTCCGTCTATGCCCAAGACATCGGCCGCGTGCGCCTGTCCCAGACCGTTCACATCCGCGCCGACGGCGCGGAGACGACAGCCTCGGGCGAGATTTGTTACATTGCTCCAGTTGCCAACGAGGCTACGCGTACCGTCTATGCCCGGGTCGACTTGCCCAATACCGCTCGCCAGTGGCGGCCCGGCACTTTCATAACGGCTTCGATCGTACTTGACCGCAAATCCGTGCCGGTGCTCGTACCCATCGAAGCAGTGCAGCGTGTCAAAGGCCAATCCGTGGTCTTCGTCAGCGACGAGCACGGCTTCGAGCCGCGCCCCGTTGCGGTCGGTCGCACGAGCAGCACACATGCGGAAATCGTGAGCGGCCTGGCCGC
>JAGPEO010000291.1 GCA_018056925.1 Phycisphaerae bacterium | reverse complement strand
TCGATCGTACGCTGGACGCGGTGGGCCCGGTGCGCGGCGACCCGGCGCGCTTGCAGCAGATCATCTGGAACCTGCTGTCAAACGCGGTCAAGTTCACACCCCCCGAAGGCCGCGTGCACCTGACGGTCGGCGAGCACAATGGCCACGTCGAGGTATCGGTCTCGGATACGGGCGTCGGCATCAAGCCGGAGTTCCTGGAGCACGTCTTCGAGCGTTTCCGCCAGGCGGACGGTTCGACCACGCGTCGCCAGGGCGGGTTGGGGCTGGGGCTGTCGATTGTAAAGCAGCTTACGGACATGCACGGCGGAACGGTGCACGTCACCAGCGACGGCGAAAATCGGGGCACCACGTTTACCGTGCGCCTGCCGCGCATGCCCGCCCTGGGCGAGCGCGACGCGGCGCGCGCTCCGGCCGCGGACGGTCTGCCGGCGCGCGAACTGTCTGATTTGGCCGGCACGCGCGTCCTGATTGTGGATGACGACCCGATCGCGCGCGACCTGCTCGGCCGCATTTTGCTGGACTGCAAAGCCGAGGTAATGATCGCGGGCTCCGGGCCCGAAGCGCTGGAGATGATCAACGCCTCGATTCCGCACGTCGTGCTGAGCGACATCGGCATGCCCGGGCAGGATGGTTATCAGCTTCTGCGCGAGATTCGCAAGCTGCCCCCGGAGCGCGGCGGGACGATTCCCATGATCGCAGTCACGGCCTACGCGCGTCCCGAAGACCGGGCCCGCTCGTTGGCGTGCGGCTTCCAGGCACACGTCTCCAAGCCGATCGACTCGTTCGAGCTGCTGGAGGTGATCGCCGCCGCGCGCGCCACGCGGGCGCGGGAAGAACGTGAGAAGGTGAGAACGTAAGGACGTGAGAAGGGTGAGAAGGCCGGAGCGCACCTTCCCACATTCCTCACGTTCCCACTTTCCCACAGTCACACGAGGGAAGGTGGGAACGTGGGAAAGTGGGAAGGGGGGCCGAGGCCGGCTGCTGTGCGGCAGTGACGCCCCGCGGTAAACTGGGCGCATGACAAGCTGCGGCATACTTCTCGACGAGCGTTTCAAACGACATACCACCGGCCATGGACACCCGGAGCGTCCCGAGCGCCTGGACGCGGTTCGGGAAGGGTTGGCCGAGGCGGGACTGCTGGAAACCTGCGTGCGCATTGAGCCCGTCCCGCTGGCGGAGACGCTGATTCAGCGCGTGCATGCGCGCGATTACCTGGTCCGGCTGGACGCCGCCTGTCGCCAGGCTTATCCCTATATCGACGTGCCGGACAGCGCGATCGGCCCGGAGAGCTATGAGATTGCCAAGCTTGCGGCGGGCGGCGTAGTCAAGGCCACGCGCATGGTGGCGGGCGGCGAACTGAAGCGGGCCTTTTGCGCCGTTCGCCCCCCGGGCCATCACGCCGAGCGCGACCGTTCGATGGGGTTCTGCTTGCTCAACAATATCGCGCTGGCCGCGTACGCGCTCAAAGACGAGCTTCAGGCGGACAGAATACTGATACTCGACTGGGACGTGCACCACTGCAACGGAACGCAGCACACCTTCTACCACGACCCGTCCGTGCTGGTCATAAGTCTGCACGGTCATCCGAACTACCTGTATCCGGGGACCGGATGGGAGGAAGAGACCGGCGAGGACCGTGGCCGCGGCTACACGATGAACATTCCCTTCTTGCCCGCGGCCACCGATGAAATGTATCGCCAGGCCTTCCACGATCGGGTCATACCGGCCATCGGGCGGTTCGCGCCGCAATTCGTGTTGCTCTCAGTCGGCTACGATGCGCATGGCGACGATCCGATTGGGAACCTGGACCTCACGGATGAAGCGTTCGCGTGGATGACCGAGACGATGATCGGCCTGGCTGAGGCACACGCCGATGGCCGCATCGTCAGCGTTCTCGAGGGCGGGTACAACCTGGGTGTTTTGAAGCGCTGCGCGGCCGAGCACGTGCGGCTGCTGGCGGCGTGAAGCGGGACGACTTGACCCGGCGGGTTGCATGAGCGGCGCTTTCTGGGCGTTTCACGCGCTGAAGCGTTGCGAAAAAACGTTCAGTTTTTGCGTGGATACAAAATCGGCCTCGAGGGCGTGTGGCGCCCTCGAGGCGAAGGAGTGAAGGCACTTAACATAGGAGGTTCGTGCAACGCGGCGAGCCGCGTGTCTCTCTATTTTATGTCGTAAACCTCTGACGCTTAGCTTTCAATTCCGACTTCTTGCGTCCGAGGCACGGAGCTCAGTGGAAAAACTCATCGCGTTCCCACCTCACTCATATATCAGATTACCACAGTGAAACGGTCTTGGCAAGTAGTTAGCGCGTTTTTGTACGAAAATTTCATTTTGCGACTTATCCCACACCATGCGCCGGTGCCTTAGGTAGCCTTCGGTGACCGTGCGGCGCTTGACTTTACCAGGCCAAGAATGTTCCAATATGTTACTCAAACGCGCTAAACACGGCGGATAGACGCCGACCGCGCATCATAGCTATCGGAATAGTGGTGCCTTCGCGTTTTCTCCGGCCGATAAAAAGGGTCAGTCTATGCCAAAAAAAACTGATTTGCCCGAACGGTTGATCGAAATCCTCCAGGGAGATCCGACCATTTCGCGCGAGGCGCTCTCAAAACGCCTTCAGGACGAGTTCAACGTCGGCCCCTCGGCGATTCGCAAGCACCTGCGGCTGCTGCGGAAGCGCGGCTGGATTCGGCCATCGATTGTCGTAACCGACCAGGCGTTCGCGCGGCGTCCGTCGAAGTTTTGGATTTCGATTCTGACCGGCTCGAAGGGCGTCCCCGCCAAGGACGGCGAAGCCCCGCTGCCGTTCAAGCCGGACGGGCGGCTCCGGCGCGCGGCCGGAGAGTTTCCTGAGCGGCTTGCGCCGGGCGGTTACCAGATCGAGCTGTGCCGTGACATTGAGAAGAACATCCGTGCCCACGACGATTTGTTCTTCGGCGGGATCGAAATCCTGCTCGGCGGCGACTGGGACCTGTTGCTCTGGGTCTACGCGTATGACGAGCAGGCGGTCGGCCGTTTCGTCACGCGTTACCTGCGTCAACACCCCAGCGTAGAAAAGACCAGCACGGCCTGGAGCCTGATGATGGGACGGAGCGACGGGCGCCTGCCGGCGGCGCGAACCAAGGCGCCCGCGGCGGAGTGAATCGATCCCGTTATTCAACGACGCGGGCATGCTCGTGATGCGCCTCGAGTTAACCGACGGCACGCATGGCATTTACCGCTTGTGTTTCCCATTCGGCGATGGCAACCGGGACGGCCGCGTTGATGTGGCCGACTTCTCTTTGATGCAAAACTGCTGGAGCGGCGTGGATATCGGCCCCGAATGTGATAGTGCCGTGTTCGACATGAACGCCGATGGCGACGTCGATTGGGCCGACTTCGCGCTGTTCCAACAGCTCTATTCGGGCGGCTGAGACACTGGTGCGCCCGCGGGTCGTTCCGGGCGGGTGTGAAAAGCTGAGCGGTCGAGCGCGGTTCAGGCGCGCTACGCTCCGGCCGGTCCGGGCAGCGTGCCTTTCACCCGCTCCCCGCCATCGGCGCGCAACCACGCACAATCCGCTGAATTCCGGCTGAAGGCTGATGGCTGAAAGCTGAAAGCTCTCTAGAATTACTAGCAGAAATGCGCACGCTCCGGGCGCGGAGGCGCCGAATGCGCTCGCTCTTGCCGTCCCTGCTCTCCCGCTCTCCTTTCAGCTTTCACCTGTTGCCTGCTCTCACGCAGCGAGTTATCGGCACTTTGCCAAATTCGAGCGCGCATACCTTGGCAATCTGGCAACCTGCCCATGGCGCAAACCCACCAGCGATTTTATTGGCCATAGCCGACCACACTTGGCAAACTGGCAAACTGCGAATCCAGCCGAAGTGCCGGGCCCGCTATGAAACCACTTCCCCGCCGCGAACAAAAGCGGCGTTTCGCGCGTTTCGAAGCGGCGGCGGCGTTTCGAAACGGGGACGCACTTGCAGTCTTCGGTTGTCGCTTTTTGGTCGCGCTTCGCTGCGCTCCGTATCCGTGTGCGGCGCATGGATAAGGTGTCGGGCTCGGATTAGGACCGGCGGGGCGAATTGGAGCGGGCGCGCGAATTCGCCCAGGCGAGAGTTGGTCTGCGGGTTGGAAAGCTGGCCGCTACGGCGTTAACATCCGTGTCGCCAAAGCGCGGCGGTGGCCGGACGTGCGGCGGCGGAGGAATGCATTCCATGCGGGCTCTTGGCATCCTGCTGGTCTTGGTCAGCCTGACTACTGGCGGCTGGTTGGGATACCGCCACTGGATGGCGCCGCCCGAAACCCCGCAATACCGGACGGAAGAGATCAAGCGCGGCGAGGTCGTACAGACAATCACTGCCACGGGAACTCTCGAGCCGGTCGTCAAAGTGCTGGTCGGTTCGCAAGTCAGCGGCACGATCATGCGCTGGTACGCTGATTTCAACGATCAGGTCAAGGAAGGCTTCGTTCTGGCCGAACTCGACCAAGATCGTTTCAAAGCCCAGGTCGAGCAGCGCACCGCGGCCGTCGCCGTGGCCAAGGCCCGCGTAGAGGAGGCCCAGGCCAAGTTGAGCACGGCCGCGTTGGAGCGCCAGCGCATCGAACACGCCTTCGCACGCCAGGCCGCCTCGGATTTCGAGTTGCAGAGCGCTCGCGCAGCCGAACAAGCCTCGCTGGCCGCCCTGCACGCAGCGGAGGCTCAGCTTCAGGCCGATGAAGCCGACCTGCGAATGGCGGCCGTTGAGCTGGGCAAAACCGTAATCACCTCGCCGATTGACGGCGTGGTCATCTCTCGTGACGTGGACGCGGGTCAGACCGTGGCGGCCTCATTGTCGGCGCCTACGCTGTTCACGATCGCCAACGATCTCACCAAGATGCGCGTGAACGCCGCCGTCAATGAGACGGACATCGGGATTGTGCGCGAAGGCATGGAGGCGGAATTCCGCGTGGATGCCTACCCCAACCGCCGCTTCCGCGGGAAGGTTTCGCAGGTGCGCTACGCGCACACTATAGTAGATAACGTGGT
>JAGPEO010000018.1 GCA_018056925.1 Phycisphaerae bacterium | reverse complement strand
CAGCGGACCCTACAAACGAGGGCTTTACCATGGCCGACACAACCAGCGACTACCTGTTGCAGCGAATTTACGATTGGGGCGTGCGCCTGATCTACGGCTTTCCCGGCGACGGCATAAACGGAATCCTGGGCGCGCTCGACCGCGCCAAGGACAGAATCCGCTTCATCCAGTCGCGTCACGAGGAACTGGCCGCCTTCTCCGCCTGCGCTCACGCCAAATTCACCGGCCAGGTGGGGGTCTGCATGGCAACGTCGGGGCCGGGCGCCATTCACCTGCTGAACGGCCTCTACGACGCCAAGAAAGACCATCAGCCGGTGGTGGCCATCGTTGGCCAATCGGCCACCTTCGCCTTGGGCGCCGATTTTCAGCAGGAGGTGGACCTGCAAACGCTTTTCAAGGATGTAGCCGACCGTTACGTGGGAATGGTGCAATCGCCCATCGCCGTGCGCCACGTGGTCGACCAGGCGTTCCGCATCGCGATCGCCGAGCGCACCGTCACGTGCGTCATCATTCCCGCGGACATCCAGGAGCAATCCGCGGTCGAATCTCCGCCGCGCAAACACGGCGCAACCTTCAGCGGAGTCGGCTATCTTCGCCCGGAAGTAGTGCCCCGCGAGCAAGACTTGCGGGCCGCGGCGCGCGTACTGAACGAGGGTGAAAAAGTCGCCATGCTCGTCGGCGCGGGAGCGCTGAACGCCACTGACGAGGTGCTCGAAGCGGCGGACATTCTGGGCGCGGGCATCGCCAAAGCGCTGCTGGGCAAGGCCGCCGTGCCGGACGATCTGCCTTTCGTGACCGGCTCCATCGGGCTGCTGGGAACGCGCCCGAGCTGGAACATGATGATGAACTGCGACACGCTGTTCATGATCGGCTCGGGATTTCCGTACTCCGAATTCCTGCCAAAGGAGGGGCAAGCGCGCGGCGTGCAAATCGACATCGAGGGACGGGCGCTCAACCTGCGCTATCCCATGGAAGTGCCCTTGCAAGGCGACAGTAAGTTGACGCTGCAGAGACTGATCCCCATGCTCCAGCGCAAGCGCGATCGCTCCTGGCGCGAGGAAATCGAGGCCGATGTCCAGGAATGGTGGCGCATAATGGAGACCCGCGCCGCTCTCCCGGCCAACCCCATAAATCCACAGAAGGTTTACTGGGAACTCTCGCGACACCTGCCAGACCGGTGCATCATCACGTCCGACTCAGGCTCTTCCGCGAACTGGTTCGCGCGCGACCTGAAGGTGCGCCGCGGCATGATGTGTTCGCTGTCGGGTAACCTCGCGACGATGTGTCCCGCAGTGCCGTATGCGCTGGCCGCCAAGTTCGCCTTCCCCGAGCGGGTCGTCATAGCCTGCGTAGGCGATGGGGCCATGCAGATGTTGGGCAACAACGGCTTGATAACCATCGCCGCCCACTGGCAGGAATGGACGGACCCGCGCCTGATCGTCTGCGTCCTGGATAACCGTGATTTGAACCAGGTCACCTGGGAGCAGCGCGTGCTCGCCGGAGACCCGAAATTCGAGGCCTCGCAGGAGCTGCCGGCATTCTCGTACGCCGCTTACGCCGCCCAACTCGGGCTAAAAGGTATCCGCGTCGAACGGCCAACTGAGGTCGGGTCCGCCTGGGACGAAGCCTTCGCCGCGGATCGGCCGGTCGTAGTTGATTTCCTCACCGATCCGGACGTGCCCCCGCTGCCGCCGCACATAACTCTGGAGCAAGCCCGGAATTACGCCTCTTCGATACTGAAGGGCGATCCGGACCGGATGGGTATGATTCGGCAGTCGTTCCGCCAGTTGGTGGAACCGGTCCTGGCTCGCTGAGCCGCGAGGTAAGCGCGGCACGCTGGGATTTCCGGAGGACGGGCCCTCTTTTCTGCTCACGGCAGGGCCATAAGTCCTGCCGGGCGTCGAGACTTCGACGGGGAGGCCGATACATACCGGAGAAGCCGGTAAGTACTTGTAGTCACCAGTCCGGTCCAACGGTCATCAGAAGATTCGCCAGTAATCGCGGCGGTTTGAATGGCAGTTTCCGCGGGCGCCGGCCGCTTATTGCGTCGGCGCTGTGAGCGCGCAAATTTTTTCAAATTTTTTTCCATTTTCATGAGCGCGCGCGGCGCAGTTTACGTTTTATAGGTAGGCGATGCATTTGCGGGTTTTCTGACCGGCAGCACGCCTAACGCAGGTTGAGGAAAGAGGCAGCGCGGCCTTGCCCATCTCAAGACCGCGCATGTCCCGAGTGTTCGGTCCTTGTTTTTCGACCCTGGGCGGGTCACTGGAGGAAGCTATGCGCCTTAACTGGATCAAAGCTGGAGTATGGGTGTGTACATTGTCTGTAGTTTCACTAGCTGTGGCCCAAAGCGGGCTGCCGCCCGATCGGTACGTCCGTTACCGGATTCATTCCGACCCGACGAACACCGAGAGCGCTGTGGTCTGGGACATCATCCTACAGTTGGTGGCCAAACAGCGCAACGAACAGCAAGTGGGCTGGGAAGTGGAAACTATAACCTTTCATCACCTGACGTCCGAGAACGACCCGGTCTCTTGGTCCAACGTTGCTCCGCCGGTCGGCACACCGGACGGGCTGTGGTGGGTGGAACACCTCGATGCCGACCAGCCGCAGACCGACGAATTTCTGCAGCCGCCGCCGATGTCGGGCGTCGGCCTTCCGCTAGATCCGGCAAACGGACAGTTGACCTACAGCATCGCGGGCGTGCCCAATCTGCTCCCCGGACCGTTTGAGCACACGGCCGCGCTGACTTATAGCTTCTCGGCTGACGATCCGCCCACCTCGGCTGAAGAAGAGGACGAGGTCGCGGAGGGAGATAGCGGGCCGGGCGCTCCGCCGGCGTAACGCCTGCCCTCCGCATACTGGAAGCAACGGGTGCGCTCGTGCAGCACTATTCTCGGGGGGAGGATTGGCTCGCTGCACGCAGCGCCGCCCGTTTTGTCAGGAGGTCGCGATTGGATTGAATTACCTGCAACTCAGAAGTGAGCCAACCGTGCGAGACGCCGCGCGCTTCCAGACTCCGTAGTTCGACTTCGACCTCATCCAGTATGGCGGCCGCCGCGGCGTCCGCCTCGGGCGTGTCGAACGTGAGGTGCCAGCCTGCCAGCTTAGACTTCGAAAAAATGAATTGCAGCTCGCGCTCGACCTCATCAGGCCGGGCGCAAAAAAGCCTTTCGCGTATGTCATAAGACTTCTTATACCAATCCCAGGCCTCTGGCATTTGACGCAGCTTGCGACACGCTTTCCCCAATTGCTCATATGCACGGGCCAGCTCCGACTGGCAGTTCGCGTCTTCTAAGTCAGACGCGCACGCCAGCTCCCTGATCACTGTCGCTTGCAGTAGGACGGATTTGGCCTCTTCGAATTCACTCTGAGCTATGTGAAGGCGCCCCTCGTTAAGGTACATCCTGGCTCGCTGGTCGGTCCAGTCGCAACTCTCCGCTTGACCCGCAGGCAACTCTAAGAGAAGCGCACGCGTCTTTTCCAGGCATGCTCTTGCTTCCTCGAAGTTGTTCACATCAAGGCAAATCTGGAACAGCCGGTCGTAGACCGCATAAAGATCTTGCCGCCAATCGCCGATCGTCGGATCAACGGCCAGGAGATACTCACCGGCCTGAGCCGCCTTTGCCAGTGCCTGGTGTGCCTCCGTCAGGCCGCCGCGCGTGTTGAGTAATACCGCTCCGAGCCGCAGATATACCCGCAGCATCATATAACGCCGGTTCACGTCCACGGGGCGCGCGGCGCTTAGCCAGTTCCGGATTTCTGAACATTCGCGCAGCGCCTCCACTGCGGCGCTCTGCCGGCCCATGCTGATGGCTGCGTCGCTGTACCGTTCGTACGCCAACGCCAGCAGCGCCTGTCCCGCCTCGGTTTGCAACAGGCCGGAATGCGCGTGAACCAGGTTCAGGGCGGCTTCGGCCTCGGCCAAGGCGGGCCCAAACTCGTTGCGGCGCCAAAGATGGTGACTGAGCTCGATCCGCGCCTCGGCCAGCACCGACGCGAATTCGACCGCGTCCGGGAGAGCTTCCAGTAGCTTCTCCTCAATCTGAATCGCCTGGCGGTAGTGCTCCCGCGGATCATAGCTCACCTCGCCCAGCTTGAAGTGCGCCCGGGCAGCGTCGTGAGCGAATCCCAAGTTCGCAGGGGCGGCGGCGAACTGTTCCTGCGCAATTCGCAGAAACGTTTCATAATTTTCAGTCGCCTTCTCGTGCTCCCGGCGAGCCCGGAAGATGTCGCCCTGCCGTTCGTACAATTTGGCCGTCACGTCCGTGAGCGTCTGGTCAGAGGCTGCCAGCGCTTCAAGCGCCGGCAACTCGTCGGCTACCACGTTCAATAGGTTGTTGCTCACCGCGGTACCGCCCGCCAGCGGCCGAATCGATTCGTCTATATCCGTTACCACCTTATCAAATATGGAATGCGCAACGCGGAAACCCTCCCGAGCCTTGTCACGCTGCTCCCGGGCCTCCAGCCACAAACCTGTGGCAACTGCGGCGCTCACAGCCAACGTCAGCAGGACGACCGCGGCCGCCCCGAATAGCCCTCGGTGACGCCGCACCGTCTTCCGCAAGACGTAGAGGCTGTGGTTGGCCCGCGCCGACACCGCCTCGCCCTTCAGGTACCGCTCCAAATCCTCCGCCAGAGCCGCCGCGGACTGGTAGCGTTGCTCCTTGTCCTTGGCCAACGCCTTGCGGATGATCATCTCCAAGTCACGCGACAGCTCGCGCCAGGACCCATCCGGATCAACCCGGTGCGCCGTGCGCTGCATCGGCAGCGGGTCGGCGTCCAGGATCTGGAGCTGCAGGCTCGTGCGCCCGCCTTCCTCATACGGCAACGCGCCGGTCAGGAGCCGGTATAGCACAACTCCCAGCGAGTAAATATCCGATCGAACATCCACCTGTTCGTCGAGCCCGCTCACCTGCTCAGGGCTCAGGTACGGAAGAGTTCCGATAACCTGGCCGGCAACCGATACACGCGAATGCCCGTCGCCCTCCTTACGCCACATATCCTTGGCCAGCCCGAAATCCAAAATGCGCGGGACCCCATCGACATCAACCAGGATGTTGGCCGGGCTCAGATCGCGGTGGATTATGCCGCGCTGGTGGGCATGGCTTACGGCCAGGCATACCGTGATGAAGTGCCGGACAATCTCGCGTACCGGCGGCGCGTGCAAGAAGACGTAGTCATCGATCGGCAGCCCCTCCACGAACTCCATCGCGCAGTAGTTCCGCCCGCGCACCACCCCGCCCTCATAAACCGTCACTATGTTCGGATGATTGAGGCGCGAACACAGCTCAACCTCTTGTGCGAAACGCCGGCGCTGCCGCTCCGACGCCAATGGGCCGTCCAGCAGCACCTTGATCGCCACGATGCGCTTGGTCGTCCGCTGGGCGGCCTTGTACACGATGCCTTGACCGCCGTATTCCACGCGCTCCAGGATCTCGTAGTTTGGTAGCTCGTCCTGAAGATAAGCTAGGTCCTGACGCCAGACCGCCTCAAGAGGGTCTTCTGCCTGTGGGGAATAGCGCGCCGTGAGGGCCGCCGCCTGTATGGCGCGCAGCGTGCGCAGCCGCTCGCCCAACTCCGGCATCAAATGGGGGTGCTCTTGTTCAAGCCTGCTGTCGTCCGCGGCGGTCCGGTTCATGGCCTCGTGAACGATGGCCTGGATGCGTTCTTCGCGCTCGGACGACGCGCTAGGATGCCGCTGTTTTGGCAGTTTCATCGGCGCCTTCCGCGCCAACCTGGTCCGCCGCTCCTTCTTGTGAACGTGCATCGCTGAAGAACTTGGCGGCGTGACCAAGTCGCTCGCGCAATTCGCGCAAACCATTGAACAACAACGCGCTTATGGCCGGCGCAGACTTCCCCATCCGCGCGGCTATCTCCTTGGGGCCTAACCCCTCGATGTAGCGCATTCTGATTGCTTGCCGCCGATCAGCTCTCAAACGCGCAAGTGCCACCCGCACCGCACGCGACGCCTCTTTCTCCGACATCGCCCGGCTGGGCGTCCTCTCGTGTGAAGCAAGTAATTCGAGCAGTCCGGACGAAAAAGAGCTGTGTTTGCCTGAAACTTGCACACGCCCGCCGCCCCGCTTCTTTGCATGCGCCAGACGTAGGGCGTCCAACAGCTTGCGGTTGACCACGCTGATGATCCAGCGCTCCACCAGCGCGGAGTCTTCGATCCGCAGACCGCCCATTCCCCTAAACGCTGCAATCCACGCTTCTTGCAGAACGTCGTCCGCAAGAATGTTGGCCGCCAGACTCGGCGGGATCCGCTGCGCGACGTACTCGCGGAGCTCAGGCGCGCGCCGCATCAAGTGCTGCTGCAGAAACAGTTCTCGCGAGTGCAGGTCGGACATTAATCAGCCTAAACCTACAACTACCGCACTCGGCAAAAAAATTCTACAAAAATATTTTCATTTTCATGAGCGCGCCGAGCGCAGTTTACGTTTTAGTACTTATGGCTCGAGTTTTTCGCAACCCGGAAGCGCTTCCACCGGTGATCATACCCGATTGCGATCATCCAAACAACGAATTCCTACCCGTGGCGAGCTTCCTCGACACGGCTGAGGCGATTCTGCCCGGGTGCCAGTACTCCTCAGGGGCGGGGCTGACGCCGGCCTGGGGACCCCGTGTTGTAAAGGAGCGTCGGCAGCACAGCGGCCCTTGACTGAAAAGTTGCCTATGGACCGTAGCGACACCCCTAGCTGTCGGATCGCCGCCAAGGCGAAACATGATGATCCGATGCGTATGTGCATCGCCGGGTTCCGGAGCACGATGGAAGCGATCCGTCATCACGAAAGCACCAGAGGAGGCATGAATCACACCCCGACCCTGTTCCTGCTGGGCGTGGACGCCGCCGTGCGCCACTCACTGGAGGGCGTCGTGGCAGCCGGGGGGTGCTCTTTGGAGTACCATAGCACTGCACGCAGTTTTCTACAGGCTTACGACCCCACCCGCCCCGGTTGCGTGGTCCTTGACATCGCGACCGTAGCTTCTGACGCGTCAGAGCTGCAGAAGAAGCTCAGCAGCGGCAACCCTCCACTGCCCATCATCATCCTCGCGGGCGAAGGCCCGTTGCCGCAAATCTCGCGCGGCTTCAGCCTTGGTCCCGTGGATTTACTGCGAAAACCCGTGGACGCTTCCGAATTGTGCCGCGCCGTGACAAACGCCCTGGCACGCGATCAAGAGGCCCGCTGCCGCATCGGCCTCATCGCCGAATTACGCGCCCGTGCCGCCCAACTCACCCCCCAGGAACAAGAAGTTATGAGACTTATGGTTCAAGGGCTGGCACAAAAGCACATTGCGGCCAAGCTGAAGATCAGCACCAGAACGGTGCAACTCCGCCGCACGGCCGTTATGCGGAAAATGCAGGCCGCTTCGCTCGCGGAATTGGTGCAGTTTCTCCTCATCTTGAATAGCCCGGCCGCCACGCCTGAAACGGCGCCGGCCGACATGACCCAACCTAACCCCTCCTGATCCCGCCCAGCGGACGGTCCACGCTAACCGCACCGCTGGGCCTTTTTTTGCTCCCGACCCTTTAACTGGCTACGTCAGCAGTCATTTCGACCATCGTGGGTCGAAGTCCCAGTTTCTCGAAAAACACTCGCGCATTTCCGTTGGCCCACGCCGTCATCAGCACGACGCGCGGCGCACCGCGCGCACGCAGATGTTCGAGCATGCTTCTGACCAGAGCGGTCCCCACCCCAAGCCCGCGCCGGTCGCCCCTGACCATTAAGTCGTGAAATCGGCCGTGGACGCCTAAAAGATCGGGCCAACTCGGACCTTCAATCTGCCCAAACGCGTACCCCACCACCTCTTGTGAACGTCCGGACGACCCTTCTCCGACAAGCTCACATTCGGCCAACAGCACAACCGCACTCGCATCATTCAGCCGCCCTTCCAGAAAGCGGCTGTACCCGGCCTCGAGTTGCGGTGAGAGTATTTCGAAGCGCTGCGGGTCGAGACGCTGATGAAAACGGATCAATTCCGCCCCAAGCGCCGCCAGCGCCGGTACATCCGCAACTCGCGCTTCTCGCACTGCAAATCTTCTCTGAGTCATGCCGGCAATTCTAACCCGCATCAGCGCCGAGCAGGACCCGGGCGTGCCGACGGCGCCTCCGGAGCAGAAAAAAAAACGGCCGGCCGCCAGGCCGACCGCGGTTTGGAGGAGGGTCTTGTGCTCTTGTGCAACTGGTTCGCGCACCGCCTCGACTATGCTCACGCTGTCGCGGGCAGGGCGGAAAACTCTCAGCGGTGATAGTGCTTGTGGTGCCCGCCGCTGTAATGCTTGTAGTAGCCACGAACCCCGTAGTAGTACGGGCGTGCGTGGTAATACCGCGCCGGTGCGACGACCGGGGCGTAGTACACCGGCCCGCCGTAAACCGCCGGGTATTCGTAGACGACCGTGGCGGGCGCGGGCACGACAACCGGCGCCGGATAGACGACCGGAGCGTAATAAGCCGGACGACCCCAACTGAAACCGAACCCGAAGCCCCAACCAGCCTCGGCGGGCGCGGCCGCGAGGCCCACACCCAAAAGACCGACTGCCGCCAATCCAATCGTTCGCTTGCTCATTTGTTCACTCCCGATCCGAAGATCGCTTCCTCGTTCGATGTTCGCTAACGAGCTTCACATCGGTCAGCATTACTGACACTATATCGTGCGCCAGGTTTGGCAACGGGGCGCAGTGCCCTGGGCACGCCGCGGTTCGCCCGCTTGTAGCCGGCCCTGCTGCCCGATGCAAAAACCCGGCACCGGCATGAGCGACGCGCGTTTTATGAGACCCGAGACCCCGCAAACGGGATACGATGAAACGCTGGCCAAGGCGCGTGGAACACGCGATGGTCTGTCGCGAGGCGTGCCCGAATCACAGAGGATGACGAGCCATGCCGCAAGAAGTGGTGTGCATTAATGGTCAGATCGTGCCGGCCGACCAGGCCGGCGTCAGCGTCTTTGACGCGGGCTTCATGCAAGGCGTCGGCTTGTTCGAAACGATGCGCGCCTATGGCGGCCGCGTCTTCCGGCTCGAGCGCCACCTGGACCGGCTGGCGAACTCGGCCCGGGAGCTCGGCTGGACGCTCATACCGGATCACGAACAGATGATCGATTGTGTCAACGCGGTACTGGCTCAGTTCGCCGGCCAGGACGCCCGCGTGCGACTGACGGTAACGACCGGCTCGCTGCGCGCCGCGGAAGCCGGAGCTGTGCGGCTGACCATGGTGGCTACGGCGAGCCCCGGCGGAAAATACGCGGACACGTTCTACGAACAGGGGGTCGAGGCCGTCATTTCACGCTACCGCCAAAGCCGCTTTGACCCGCTCGCCGGCTATAAGACCACCAGCTACTTCGGGCGGTTGGCGGCCCTGCGCGAGGCGCACGGCAAAGACGCCCTGGAAGCGATATGGCTGAACGACCAAGCTCTTGTCGCGGAGGGCGCCATCAGCAACGTTTTCGCAGTACGCGAAGGCCGACTGGTCACGCCGCCGCTGGCCACGCCCATTCTGCCGGGCATCACGCGGGCCACGGTGATTGAGTTGGCCGCGGAGGCTGGCATAGCGGTCGATGAAAACGATCTGACGGTCGAGCAGTTGAAGTCGTCGGCCGAGGTCTTTCTCACCAACAGCATGATGGAGGTCATGCCAGTCGTGCGGATCGACCGCGATGCGGTGCTCCAGGGGCGGCCGGGCGAGGTCACACGGCGGCTGGCCGCGGCTTATTCTGAACTGGTAGCTCGGGAGTGCGGAAGATGAGCAGAGCGCAAACACCTCGTGAAGTGCGGAAAGCGGGCGCAGCCGAAACCGCCGCAGTCACGGTCGCCACGCTGGCATCGGCGCTGAACGAAATCGCGCCCCCGTACCTGGCCGCCGAATGGGACAATGTGGGCTTGCTGACCGGCCGTCCGGAGTGGCCGGTTACGCGCGTCCTGCTGGCGATCGATCTGACGGATGCGGTGGCGCGCGAGGCGCTCGAGACCGGCGCTAGCGCGCTGATTCTTTACCATCCGCCGATCTTCAAGGGGATTCGCAATATCACGCCGCAAGCCGAGTGTCCGACGGCGCTATTGCCGGACCTTTTGGCGGCGCGCATTTCGCTGCTGGCGGTTCATACGGCGCTGGACGCGGCGGTTGGCGGCACGAACGACGTTTTGTTGGATTTCTTCGAGCCGGTTTCGCGCCGCCCGCTCGAGTTGCACATTGAGGAACGGCGCACGTACAAGCTGGTCGTGTTCGTCTTGCCCAACGAGGTGGATGCGCTGCGCCGGGCCCTCTCTGACGCTGGAGCGGGCGTGATCGGGCACTACAGCGAGTGCAGCTACGCCCTGGCCGGGCAAGGCACGTTTCGCGGCGACGAGACCACGCGCCCGACCGTCGGTGAGAAGCTGAGGCTGGAGACGGTGGACGAAACGCGGCTGGAAATGGTCGTGCCGCGGGCCCGGCTGGGCGAGGTGGTGCGCGCCCTGTACGCCACGCATTCATACGAGGAGCCGGCGTTCGACCTTTACCCGCTGCACGAGACGCCCGGACGAGCCGCCGTCGGCATGGGCCGGGTCGGCATTCTGCCGCGGCCCGAACGCGGCGACGTGCTGCTGGGCAAGCTGCGACGGCACGTGGACCTCTCCGCGGCGCTGGTCGTCGGCCGGCTCAAGCGTTCGTTTCGCAGCGTAACGGCCGCGGCGGGCGCGTTCGGCGTGCGGGCGTTCGCGGACACCGACTCACTGGTCCTCACGGGCGAGTTCAAGCACCACGACGCTCTGGAGCTGCAGAAGCGCGGCGTGACGGCCGTACACCTGGGGCACTACGCCAGCGAGCGGCCGGCGCTGGAGTCGTTGCGCGCCAGGCTGAGCGAGCGCGTGGCGGAGGTGACGTTCGAAACGGCCCGGGCAGACAAATCGCCGCTATCGCCGGTTCGTCTGGAGTGACGTTTGCCGAGGCGCGAGCCCGGTAGCGATGCGGGACCCACCGGGTATGCTAGAATGCCGCTAGAATGATGTGAGATTCGGGCCGAAGCCCCGAACGTTTGAGTCAGTTTCCCAGACGCCAGAACATGAACGCTGAGCCACGCATTCCAATTGACGCCAGCAAGATTGCGGCATTTTGTCGCAAGTGGCGCGTTACGGAGTTTGCACTGTTCGGTTCGGTCGTGCGCGACGACTTTCGCGCCGACAGCGACGTGGACGTCCTAAGCTTTGAGCGAGATGCGCCCTGGAGCCTGTGGGACCTGCTTGCCATGCGGGATGAGCTAGGGGAACTCTTCGGGCGGCGGGTTGATCTGGTTGAACGGGAAGCGCTTCGAAATCCCTTCCGCCGGAAAGAGATTCTTTCCACTCGGCAGGTGATTCATGCGGCCTGAAGCGGCCGACGCCGGCTGCAAATAGTGCCGCGCACTGTGACAACGGACTGTGACAATGGGGACGCAGACAGCGGTGGTGATAAAGTGATAAGGTGATAGAGTGATAAAGGGGGGCTGTGCGCTGTCCTTTATCACTCTATCACCTTATCACGTCATCGCACACTGCTTGCAGTCGGTGTAATTGATCCAGTCGAACGCTGGCGGGGGCTATTTGGCTTCCAGCCAGTTTGCGCCGCTGGCGATGTCCACTTTTAGCGGGACCGTTAGCGGCAGAGCGTGAGTCATTATGTCGCGAATGATGGCCGACATGCGCTCCACCTCTTGCGCCGGTGTTTCGAAGACGAGTTCGTCGTGCACTTGGAGCAGCATATGCAGCGGTAAGCGCTCGCTTTTGATGCGCTGGTGCAGCCGGATCATTGCGGTCTTGATCAGGTCGGCGGCCGAGCCCTGGATGACCGTGTTTACTGCCAGGCGCTCGGCCTGGGCGCGGGCGGTATTGTTGCGCGAGTTGATGTTTGGTATGGGGCGGCGGCGGCCCTGGATGGTCCGGACGTATTCGTTGCGGCGGGCTTCGGCGACGCACTGGCGAATGAACGCTTGAATGCGCGGATAGCGGCGGAAGTAGGCGTCGATGAATTCCTTGGCTTCGGTGCGGCTCATGCCGGTCGTCTGCGCCAGGCCGAACGGCCCCTGGCCGTAAATGATGCCGAAGTTTACGGCCTTGGCCCGGGCGCGCATTTCTCTTGTGACCTCGGCCAACGGCACGCCGTTGACCTGGGCGGCGACGAAGGCGTGAATGTCGCGGTCTTCCGTGAAAGCCTCGATCAGCCCCTCGTCCTGGCAAAAGTGGGCCAGGACGCGCAGCTCGATTTGTGAATAGTCGGCCACGATCAGCCGCCCTTGCGCACTGCGCGGGATGAACGCGCGGCGGATTTCGCGGCCCAGCTCAGTGCGAATGGGAATGTTCTGAAGATTCGGATCGCTGCTGGACAGGCGGCCGGTGATGGCGGCCGTCTGACTGAAACAGGTATGCACGCGTCCGGTGCGGCGCGAGCGGGCCAGCGGCAGCGCATCCACGTACGTGCCGCGGAGCTTTTGCAGCTCGCGGTATTCCAGCAACGGTTTAAGCATGGCGTGGCCGGTCTCGCGCTGTAGGACTGCGAGCGTGTCGGCGTCGGTCGAGCGGGCGGTCTTGGTGACGCGCACCACGCGCAGCTTCAGCTCATCAAACAGGATTTCGGCCAACTGCCGGGGCGAATCGAGATTGAAGCGCCGTCCGGCGTGTCGGCAGACTTCGTCGCAGAGGGCCTCGGCACGCTCGGCCATTTGCCGGCTCATGGCCGCCAGGAAATTCACGTCAATATTGATGCCCTCCAGCTCCATGTCGGTCAGGACGGATACCAGCGGCATCTCAGTTTCATAGAACAGGTCGGCCACGCCGGTGGCCTGGATTTTCGGTTCCAGCAGCATGCGCAGCCGCCAGGTGTAGTCGGCGTCCTCGGCCGCGTATTCGGTGATGCGCGAGAGCGGCACCTGGTCCATTGAGAGCTGGTCGCGGCCTTTGCCGATCAGATCGGTGATCGGGATCATCTCATGCCCGAGCAGGCCGAACACCAGCGAGTTCAGACCGTAGGAGGCGCGTGCGGGATCGACGACGAACGCGGCGATCATGGTGTCGAACAGGGGCCCGTTCAGCGGCAGGCCGGCCAGGCGCAGGACGAGCGAGTCGTACTTGAGATTGTGGCCGACCTTGCGAATCTTGGGATCGGCCAGAATCGGGCCGAGGCGTTGGCGGACGAGGTCGAGCGGCAGCGCGGCGCCAAAGGCGCAGCGCACGGGGACGTAGTACGCCTGGCCGGGTTTCCAGGCGAAGGAGGTGCCGACCAGTTCGGCGTCGATGGGGTTGATGGCGGTAGTTTCGGTATCGAGCGCGAATTCAGGCTGGCGGGCCAGTTCGGCGGCAAGTTCGTCCAGGTTCTCGGGTGTATTGACCAGGCGGTAGTCGCCGCCTTCAGGCTGTGACAGCTCCGCCACCTCGGGCCGCGAGATCGCAGGAATAGCGGGCGCCGGCGTTGCGGACGACTGCTCGAAAAGGCTGGACGCATGCGCGGGGGACTGCGGCTGGGGGTTGGTGCCGACAGCGACGTCTGGCGCCGCTGGGGTTGTTGCATTCGCAGTGTCGTTCTTAGCGCGCGCCGCGGCCGGCAACTGGTCCAGCAGCCGGCGAAAACCGAGTTCGCGGAAGATCGGCTCGGCGGCGGACCAGTTAATTCGCTCGCAGCGGGCCTGTTCCAGGTCGAACTCGAGCGGCACGTCGCGCCGCAGGGTCATCAGTTGGCGCGAGATTTCCAAGCGCGGCGCGAACGCCAGCACGTTCTCGCGCTGCTTGGGCGTCAGTTCGTGTGCGTGAGCGATGACTTCCTCCGCCGAGCCGTATTTCTGAAGGAGCTTGGCGGCCGTCTTCGGGCCGATGCCGGCAACGCCTGAAACGTTGTCCACGTCATCGCCGATGAGCACCTGGGCGTCGATGGCCTGCTCCGGCGTCCAGCCCTTCAGCTCGGGCAGGCGTTCGGCCGTGATGACCTCGTCTTTAAGCGGGTCATAGAGGGCGACGTGCGGCGAGAGGATCTGGTCGAGGTCCTTATCGCGACTGACGGCGTAAAGCGTCAGGTCGGGCCCGGCCAGACGGGCGGCCAGCGTGGCGATGATGTCGTCGGCCTCAAAGCCGGGCACGCGCAGGATCGGGATTCCGACGGCCTGGACGATACTGATGATGCGATCCATCTGCACCGGCAGGTCTTCGGGAGAGAGCTGACGCTGGGCCTTGTATTCGGGGTAAATCTGCACGCGGAAGACCGTGCGATCGTCGACGTCCAGGGCCATGGCGAGGTAGTCGGGGCGCCGGTTGCGCAGCAGGTTCAGCAGCATCTGTGAGAACACGTGCGTGGCGCGCGTCGGCTCGCCACTGGGCGAACTCAGGTTGCCGAAGGGCGCGTAGTAGGCGCGGTAGATTTGCGAGTGGCCGTCGATGACGTATAGCGTTCTCGCCATGTCAAAATGGTAAGCGCATCCTGATTCTATTGCAGCAACGCTATCGCGGGTGTCAGCGCAATAGCCCGGCTGCAAGGGGTCTGCTGGTGCGCTCTGTGTGAATCGACGTCGATGTCAGCCGGAACCAGCACGCACGCCACGAAGTGCAGCGTGCCTACACCACTAGCGCAGACGCGAGGCGATTTGGGGCCCCTTCTGCGGCATGCCTTGCCGATCAAGCTTGCGGTTCGGAATCGCCATTTTCGCCTGCCTCGTCGCTCTCAGCCGGGGCTTCAGGTTCAACATCATCAGGCTCGCGCACCTCACCGTTGCCGGCCGCAGCGGCGTTCGCGGCGGGCGTCTGAGTAAGGATGTCAGCGCTCTTGTCGGCCCCTTCGCCGGCCGGGCTGAGACCGTTAATGGCGTTCTCTTCTTTTTCGCTGACCACGCGGGCAATCGCTACGACGCGGTCGTCCTCGTCGACGCGGATCAGCCGCACGCCCTGCGTGGCGCGGCCGATTTCGCGGAGATCAGACATGGGCATGCGCAGCAGCGTGCCCTTGGCGGTGATGAGCATCAGGTCGTTCTCGTCCGTGACCGCCCGCATGGCGATCACCGGGCCGTTGCGCTCGGTGGTCCTGATATTGATGACGCCCTTGCTGCCGCGGTGCGTGAGGCGGTATTCCTCGATGTCGGTGCGCTTGCCGTAGCCGTTCTCGCACACGGTCAGCAGGCTCATGCCCGGCTCGATGACCACCATGTCGATGACGCGGTCGTCGCCGGTCAGCGCGATGCCGCGCACGCCGCGGGCCGAGCGGCCCATGGGGCGCACCTCATCCTCGTTGAAGCGGCAGGCCATGCCGTTGCGCGTACCGAGCACGATCTGCTGCGCCCCGTTGGACAGCGAGACCTTGATCAGGCTGTCGTCCAAGTCAAGCGACATGGCGATGATGCCGCTGGGACGCGGGTTGGAGAACGCCCGCAGCGGCGTCTTCTTCACGATGCCCTTCTCGGTCGCGAAGAACGCGTACTGCTCCTCGAACTGCGACACCGACAGCACGGCCACGTGCCGCTCGTTGGGCTGAAGCGTGAGCACATTGGCCAGCGCCCGCCCGCGGCTGGTGCGCTGCATGCTCGGAATGTCGTAGACGCGCAGCCAGTACACGCGTCCGCGATTCGTGAAGAACAGCAGGTAATCGTGGGTCGAGGCGACGCGCAGGTGCTCGATGAAATCGCCGTCGCGGGCCTCCGTGCCGCGGATGCCCTTGCCGCCGCGACCCTGGCTGCGATAGGTGTCGATCGGCACGCGCTTGATGTAGCCCTCGTGCGAGATCGTGACCACCACGTCTTCCTGCGCGATCAGCTCGTCCAGTTCCAGCGTGCCCACGTCGCCCCCGATCTGCGTGCGCCGCTGCTCGCCGAGCTTCTCTTTCAGCTCGCGCATGTCCTCACAGATGATGTCCAGGACGCGCCGCTCGTCGCTCAAGATCAGCTCGTAATCCGCGATTTCCTCGACCAGCTTCGTGTACTCCGCCGCAAGCTGCTCGATCTCCAGCCCGGTCAGCCGGCGAAGCTGCATGGCCAGAATGGCGTCGGCCTGAGTGTGCGTCAGGCGCTGATCCGCAGCCGTCGCCTTGGCGACAAACACCGCCGGTAGCAGCGCCCGCACGGTCGCCGCCTCCGACAGCCGCAGGTTCTTCTCCATCAGCCGCTGGCGCGCCACGTCGGCGTTCGGCGATTCGCGAATGAGGCGGATGATTTCGTCGATGTCCGCTACGGCCAGAATGAGGCCTTCGAGTACGTGCGCCCGCTGGCGCGCTTTGCGCAGCAGGAACTGCGTCCTGCGGCGGATCACTTCCACGCGATGCCGCACGAAATGCTCGATTAGCTGCTTGAGGCCGAGTGTCCGCGGCACGCGGTTCACGAGCACGACATTGATCGCGTGAAGGTGCGACTCCAGTGGCGTGTACTGCCAGAGCTGGTTAATCGTGACCTGGACGTTGGCGTCCTTCTTGAGCGGAATGACCAGCCGCACCAATTGCTCGCGGCCGGACTCGTCGCGCAGGTCTTCGATGCCCTTGATCAACCCGCTTTCGACGGCCTCGTTGACGCGTTCCTTGATGGTCGGCAACAGCACGCCGTACGGGATTTCGTCGACGACGATCTGGATGCGGCCGTTCTTGAGTTCCTCGGTGTGCAGGACGCCGCGGACTTTGATGGAGCCGCGCCCGGTTTCGTAGGCCTCCTTGATGCCGGCCGTGCCGCAAATCACGCCGCCGGTGGGGAAGTCGGGCCCGGGGACGATCTTCATCAGCTCATCAATCGTGATATTGGGATTGTCGATGCAGGCGACCACGGCGTCGCAGATTTCGCCCAGGTTGTGCGGCAGCAGGCGGGTCGCCATGCCGACGGCAATGCCCTCCGAGCCGTTGACCAGCAGATTGGGGAACTTGCCAGGCAGGACGACCGGCTCTTTCCGCGTTCCGTCGTAGTTGTCCTCGAAATCGACCGTTTCCTTGTCGAGGTCTTCGAGCATCAGCTCGGCCGGCGTCATCAGGCGCGCTTCGGTGTAGCGCATGGCCGCGGGCGGGTCGCCGTCAATTGAGCCGAAGTTTCCTTGCGGATCTACGAGCAGGTGCCGCATGCTCCATTCCTGGCCCATGCGGACCAGGGTGGGGTAAATGACGCCCTCGCCGTGCGGGTGGTAGTTACCGCTGGTGTCGCCGCAGATTTTCGCGCATTTGCGGTGCTTGGCGCGCGGGTGCAGGTTGAGGTCGTTCATGGCGACCAGGATGCGGCGTTGCGAGGGCTTGAGGCCATCGCGCACGTCGGGCAGAGCCCGGGCCATGATGACGCTCATGGCGTAGGTAAGGTAAGACTCCTGCATCTCCTGCGAGATGGGCGTCGGGATACTTTGCGGGGTGATTGGCGCCCCGGCGGTTGGCGTCGCGCTCATAGTTCTCCGCTATGGTCGCCAGAGGCGACTAATTCGGCTTCGAAGCAGTAACAGCGGCTGCAAAGTCCGCCCCTCGTTCGCGCCCTTGCTCGCTGCCGGAGGCACGAGGCTGCTCCCGATTCCCGGGCCCTTCCGGCGCGCTTGGAACTGCTTCTCTTAATAATATTTTAGCCGATTACCGCGGCTTTCGCAGCAAGCGCGAGCTAAGTTTTCCGGCCTCCAAACTCGGCGATCAGCGGCGTCACGGCCTGCCGCGAACCTCGCGCCCGGCGTTAATTCGGATTTCCAATGTTCGGTACTTGTTCGTGTTGCGGACTTAGAGTACACTACTCAGCTTCAGGGTACGGGACGGAGGTCGCCCCGTGTTGCGGTCTTAGTTTCAAGGAGATGGTTCATGAAGCGTAGCTATCGGTGGATGTGGAGTGGGTGCGCGCTGATGGCGGCAGTGGCGCTGGCCGTTCAGGGCTTCACGCAGGAGAAGAAGCCCGACCAACCGGCGCAGCCGGAAACGAAACCGCCGCAGGTTCAGCCGGAGAAAAAACCGGGCGCTCCGGCTCCCACCGAGATGACACCGGAAGAGATGATGAAGCTGTGGCAGGAGTTGAACCCGCTGACGCCGCAGCACCAAGAAATGGCCAAGGCGGTCGGCAAGTACGACGTGCTGGTCCGTTACCGGATGGCGCCGGATGCGCCCATGCGGGAATCAAAGGGCAAGGCCGAGTTTAAGCTGATCCTCGACGGGCGTTTCATCGAACAGACGTACTCCGGTGACATGGAGGGCGTGCCCTTCACGGGCTTGGGAATCGAGGGCTACGACCACTTGAAAAAGCAGTTCCAGACGGTGTGGATGGACAGCATGAGCAACATGATGATGCACACCACCGGTACGGCCAGCCCGGACGGCAAGGTGATCACCTACACCGGCAAGATGGACGATCCGATGACCGGCCAGAAGGACAAACCCATCAAGATGGTCCTGCGCAAAATCAGCGACGATAAAACGGTCTTCGAGATGTACGATACGTTGCCGGACGGCACGGAATTCAAGTCGATGGAGATGGAGTACACGCGGCAGAAATAGCCCGTGGCGGCCCGGGATTTGCCTGAACGGGGCGGGCCCGCGGCCTGCCCCGTTCTCGTGCGCCGCCAGCGGCGCGAGCGGAGGATCATCCGGGGCGTTTCCGATCCAACTCGGCTACAATTGACGTATAAAGTGGCGGTTTGGCCCGAAGCCGGACGGGGCGGAAACTCGCGAATGCCCAGGACACGCAAGACAGGTACGGGAGCTGCACTCAGCGGCCGCATTACGGCCACAAATGCCCGCCGCGCGTGCGGTCGGAGTACGCTCGCGCCGCCCGGTCAGCCAGGCTCTTCCGATCGTGCAACGTTTTCCGCGGAAGCTGCAGTCCAGCCGAACGGCGAGGTAAACTGGCTGGTCGTTCGAGGAGCGGCGCACAACAACCTGAAGAAGATCGACGTTTCATTCCCGCTGGGGCGGTTCACCTGTGTCACGGGCGTCTCGGGCTCGGGCAAGAGCTCTTTGGTCAACGACATCCTCTACGCCGCCCTCGCACGCGAGCTGAACAACGCCACCACGCTCGTGCCTGGCCGTTATAGCCGGATCGACGGCCTGGGGCATCTCGACAAGGTGATCGCCATTGACCAGTCGCCCATCGGGCGCACGCCGCGCAGCAATCCCGGCACGTATATCAAGGTCTTCGACGAGATCCGCAGCCTTTTCACGAAACTGCCGGACGCGAAGCTGCGCGGCTACAAGCCGGGGCGCTTCAGCTTCAACGTTCCGGCCCAGCGCGGCGGCGGGCGCTGTGAAGCCTGCGCGGGCAACGGCTCCAACCGCATCGAGATGGACTTCCTGGCGGACGTGTGGGTCACGTGCCCGGTTTGCGGCGGGCAACGCTTCAACCGCGAGACGCTGCAGGTCCTGTACAAAGGCAAGTCGATCGCCGACGTGCTCGAAATGGACGTGCAGCAGGCCATGACGCATTTTGAGAACGTGCCGCGCATTCGGGAGATGCTCCAGACGCTGCACGACGTCGGCCTGGATTACATCAAGATCGGCCAGTCGAGCACCACCCTTTCCGGCGGCGAAGCGCAACGTATCAAGCTGGCCCGCGAACTGGTGAAGAAGGCGACGGGCCGAACGCTGTACGTCCTCGACGAGCCGACGACCGGCCTGCATTTCGACGACATACGCAAGCTGCTCGGCGTGTTGCACGGCTTTGTGGACGCCGGCAACACAGTGGTTGTCATCGAGCACAACCTGGACGTCATCAAGACCGCGGACTGGATCATTGATCTCGGACCGGAGGGCGGCGAACAAGGCGGCTGGATCGTTGCGGAGGGCACGCCCGAGGAGGTCGCGGCGTGCCAGGCATCATTTACTGGTCAGGCGCTGCGCGAAGTGCTGAGCAGTGGGAATGGATTGTCCAAGCGCGGAAAAGTCCGCCGGAGCGCAGCACCTTCCCGCCTGCCCTCTTTCTCGCTTTCCGACGCCTGCGACGGCGAGGCGACGGCCGCTAGCGGTCTGACCACTGACGCCATCACCGTGGCCGGCGCGCGGCAGCACAATTTGAAAGACCTCGATGTCTCCTTCCCGCGCGAGCGCATCACCGTGTGCACCGGCGTGTCCGGCTCGGGCAAGACGAGCTTCGCGATCGATACGGTTTTCACTGAGGGTTACCGCCGGTACGTGGAATCGCTTTCGGCCTATGCCCGGCAATTTCTGGGGCAAATGGCGAAGCCGCGCGTCGATCACGTGCACGGGCTGTCGCCAGCCATCTGCATCGAGCAGAAGGCGGCCAGCAAGAGTCCGCGCTCGACCGTGGGGACGATCACCGAGATATATGACTACATGCGCGTGCTGTGGGCGCGCATCGGCACGCCCTACTGCCCGCGTTGCCAGGTGCCGATCGGCTCGCAGACAGTCGATGAAATCGTCGCACGTGTCATGGCCCTGGAGCCGGGCGCGCCGATCATGATTCTGGCCCCGGTCGCGCTGGGCGACGGCGAATCGTACGCGACCATGTTCAACCGGCTGAAGAATTCGGGCTACACGCGCGTCCGCATTGACGGCCAGACAATGTTGACTTCGCACGCGGGCATGCTCGACGCGCGGCGCAAGCACCGCGTCGAAGTGGTCGTCGATCGCACGACGGTGCGGGCCCGCGCCCGCGGGCGCATCGCCGAGAGTATCGAGCACGCACTGGCGCTGGGGAACGGCCTGGTAGTTGTGGTCAAGGAGGCGGTCGAGACAGTACGCGAAGAGAGGGATCGAGGGATCGAGGGATCAAGGGATCAAGAGACCGATGGTGAGGCTCCGGCTCGCCAATCCGAGCCGGGCGAGTCGGCGCCCGAAGCGCCGGCCGGTGTGCCACTGCTTGAAAGCGCAGCTTCAAGCAGTGCCGCTCCCGACGCAGCAGTCAACACCTCGGAGTCCGGTGACGAAGCGCCCGACTCCGCCCTGATCACCGTCAACACCCCGGCGCGCGAATTCATGTTCTCGCAGAAGCTGGCCTGCATGCGCTGTGGCACGAGCTACACCGAACTCGGCCCCAACCAGTTCAGCTTCAACAGCCAGCTCGGCTGGTGCGAGACGTGCGAGGGATTGGGCGTCCAGCGCGGGGCCCCGGCGGCCGAAATCATCAAGCATCCCAATCGCTCGGTCTTCAACGGGGCCATCGCCGGCTGGGGGCGCGTCAATCCCAAAACGCCCTTTGGCAAGATGTTGGGCGCATTGTGTGATCACCTGGGCATAGCCCGCGACGCGCCGCTGACCAAGTGGACCGCCGAGCAGCGCCGCATCCTGCTCTTCGGCTCGCCCGAGGGGCAATGGGTCGACGGCGGCCGCGCCTACGACGGCCTGCGCTTCCGCTGGCGCGGCCTCTTTCCCACGATTGATGCCGCCACGCGCAATAGCTGGATGCTGCGCTACCGCCTGCAAAACGTGGTCACCGACATCCCGTGCGTGGCCTGTCACGGCGGGCGGCTGCGGCCCGACGCCGCCGCGGTGCGCCTGGGCCCGCACGCAGACGAGGGGGCGCAAACGGATGACCAGTACCCGCCGCGTCAGGGTGATCAGCACTCCGCAGAGGCCCGCGCCGGCGGTCGCACCATCGTTGAGGTTTGCGAACTGCCGCTGACTGAGGCGGCGCGGTTCTTCGAGACGCTTGAACGCGAACTGGATGCACATCGGCGGCGCATCGCGGGCGAAGTGCTGAAGGAGATTCGCAATCGGCTCCAGTTCCTGCTGGACGTCGGTTTGGAGTACCTGACGCTACACCGCGCCGCCCCGACGCTTTCCGGCGGCGAGGCGCAGCGCATCCGCCTGGCCAGCCAGATCGGCAGCGGGCTTTCGGGCGTGTTGTACGTGCTCGACGAGCCGACCATTGGCTTGCACCCACGCGACAACCTGCGGCTGATCCGGGCCTTGCAAAAGCTCCGCGACCTGGGCAACACACTGCTAATGGTCGAGCACGATCGCGAGGTGATCCGCCACGCCGACCGCCTGCTCGACTTCGGCCCGCGCGCCGGCGCCGCCGGTGGCCACCTCGTGGCCCAGGGCACCCCCGCAGACTTCCTGACGCCCAGCGCCGGAGTGCCATGCCCAACCGGGGTGCCATGCCCAAGCTCTAAGCGCGGGCATGCCTCCGTGGATACGCCGCGACCTCAACAAAACGGCTCGGCCCCACCGGACGCTGCCCAACTCGAATCACTCACCCGCGCATACCTGTCCGGACAGTGTGCCGTACC
>JAGPEO010000017.1 GCA_018056925.1 Phycisphaerae bacterium | reverse complement strand
CTGGTCGCCACGGCGATGGCTGAGGAGACCGACAACCAGGCGAAGATTCATAAGGCGCAGGCGTTCCTGGATTCGGCCGGCCTGGTTCACGAAGGCCAGGTCATCAAAGACCCGCACAAACGCCCCTTCGCCATGTTGCGCAGCGAAATGCGCGAGTACGGCTTTACAGGCGACGGCCCGTTCGATCTGCTTGAAGTAGTCAAGCGGGTGAAGCCGACCATTCTGCTGGGCACGACCGCCCGCCCGGGCACCTTCACGGAAGAGGTTGTTCGCGAGATGGCCAAGCATTGCGAACGGCCGCTGATTTTCGCGTTCAGCAATCCGACGTCGAAGGCCGAGTGCACGCCTGAAGAGGCTATCCGCTGGTCTGACGGGCGGGCCCTGGTAGCGACCGGCAGCCCCTTCGCGCCGGTCGAGTACAAGGGCAAGCGGCACGTGATCGGGCAGGGCAACAACGTTTTCATTTTCCCGGGCGTCGGGCTGGGCGTGATTCTGGCGGAAGCGAGCGAAGTGCCCGACCTGTTCTTCTCGGTTGCGGCCAAGACTCTGGCAGATTGCATTACGCCTGACCGCCTGGAGCAGAACGCGCTTTACCCGGATCAGGGCCGCCTGCGCGAGATCAGCGCCAAGATCGCCGTCAACGTCATCCGCGAGGCCAAGCGGCTGCGGATCGGCCGCATGATCCCGGACAACGAAATTGAAGCTTACGTGGCGGAAAATATGTGGTATCCTGAATACAGCGAGTACGAGTATCGCCCTGGATAGGCGCGGTGCGGCCCCCGCTGCGGCGGGAGCGCGGACCGTCTCCTACCCATTGGAGTGCGCCCGCCCCGGGTGTTATTGTGCACCCTGGGGCGGGTTTTTTTGTAAGGGGGGCCAGGCTTCCGGCCGAGCGCAGGGATTCAGCGGATCACAGTGCGGCAGAGGGAGCGCGGCTACGTGGTCCGCATGCCGAATAGCTCACGACAAGTCGGGTTGTGCTACTCCGAGCAATTGCGCGAGTTGAGCTAATTGAAACGGCTTCTCGAGCTGAACCAATGACGTCTGGGCGGTGGTTGGCTCCGAGGCAGCCGTCACCGTTCGTACGGTCTTGACGCGTGGGTTTTGGCCGGCGGCGAAACTGTGGAGAGTTGCGACTTCCCCATCAGATACGCGGTCCGAAAGCACGAGCGCATCGAAGGGCTCATCTGACACAAGCCGCGCAGCGTCTTCGCTCGACTCGACCGTCTCGACCGCGAACCACCGGCACAGGTACGTGGTGATCGACCAGCGCGTGAGGTGGTCCGGCTCGAGCAGCAGCACGCGCCCGCGCTGGGGCTTTCGTGTGGCTTTTTTCGTGGTTTTCGCCATGACGGCGCGTCTCGGCCTCATCAGAAGCTCCTGGGGACAGCGGGTCAGCATGCTGCGTGCCATTTTTGTTCGCCTCTCGATCGAATGCCTGGTAGTTCGCGGGCTGCGTTGTTCTCTGCGGCATGCAGGGCTCGGATCCGGGGGGCGCGTGGGATCTCGGGGGACGGGGCGACGACGATCTGTGCAGAATGCCACAAGTTACTGCATTTTCAGGGGGTTATGACCGGCGTGCGCCCGCGCACCTGTTGCCTTTGTGCCAAAAGCCGCGCTTATGAGGCATATTCCTCATTTCGGCTGGTCATAGTCTTGAAGTTGAGGGAGAGGAGTGAGGATTGACACGTCGGGCGGAGGTGGCTTAGTCGCGAACAGGAACGGCGGCGGCATCCGTGCCACCGCCGCTGACGCCCGCGGAGCGGTCGCCTCTAATTTGGTCGCCGGCCAGGCCCGCGCGCGAGTTGGTTCTCGAGCGTGGCCAGCAACTCAGACAGGGGCGACTCCTGCGGTCCCGCTGACGTCCTCCACACGACCGCGCCATTCGCTTCCAACATTTTCTCGATACGGCGCACGGCCATGAGTACGGTCGAGTGGTTCTTGTTACCTAGAAAGCGTCCGATCTCGGGAAAGCTCATGCGCGTGTGTTTGCGGATGAGGTACATCGTCACAGCGCGCGCCAAGCTGATCGTGCGGTCGCGCGAATCGGACTGAATGGCCTCACGCGAAAGGCCGAAGTAGGTGGCCGCGACGCGCTGGATGTCGGCCGCATCAGGGGCACGGTCGGCCCGGTCCAAAACCGCTCTACGGGCCATCTCGAGATCGGCGGGCCGCTTGGCCAAAGCAGCCACGGCGGCCAGCGTGTACAAGGCCCCTTCGAGTTCGCGCACGTTGCCGTCGATTCTGTGGGCAATGAAGTCGAGCGCCTCGTCGGAGACCTGGGCATTGATTTCGATGGCGCGACGCGCCAGGATTTTGCGGCGCGTGTCGAAGTCGGGTGGGTTGATTTGAACCACCATGCCGGCCACGAGGCGGCTGATTAGCGGCTCCGAAAGCGTCGCGATCGTTCGCGGGTGGCGATCGGAAGCGAGTATGACGGCTTTCCCGCAGCCGTCGATCGCATCGAAAGTATGCAAGAATTCGTCTTGCGTGCCTTTCTTGTTGGCGAGGAAGTGGATGTCGTCGACGAGAAGCACATCGACGTGCCGGAACCGCGTACGGAACGCATCGATGCGTCCGGTCTTGATGGCGTAGACGAACTCATTAGTGAATTGCTCGCCTGAGACGAAGCGCCACTCCAAATCCGGATGCTCGCGCCGCACGCCATTGCAGATGCCCTGCATCAGGTGCGTTTTGCCGAGCCCGCAAGCGCCGTGCAAAACCAGGAGACGGAAATCCGCCCCGGGACGTCGCACAACGGCGGCAGCGGCAGAGTACGCAAGTTGGTTGGAGGGTCCGACTACGAAGTTCTCGAGCTCACCGCGCAGCAGGCGCGGACGCGGCGCAGGCGCTGCGGGCCGGCGCTGCGGCGGCAGTTGAGCCGTAGCAGCGGCAGGTGGCGCCAACGCCGGCGCGGCGTCGGAGCGCGGCTTCAAGACCTGCACGTTGATTGACGGCTCGGCCCCGATTACTTCGCGCGTGGCTTCGATCAGTTGCGGCAAGAAGTTCGCGGTAATCCACGTACCGACGAGCGGGTTCTCCACCATTATTTGCAGGTGCTCGCCCTCAAGGGAAAACGCCGTGGGCTCACCGAACCACGTCTGGAAGCGGTTCATCCCGATGCGCCGCGCGACCTTCTCGCGAATATGACAAACCCTCTCCGCTGCGGTTGTATCCACCATCCGCCTCAAGAAAACATCCCAGCAAAAGCTGAGCGTTATTTGTGTTTGTAAGAGAATCGCCGAACACGCCGCCCATCCCCACCAGGAACGACGGCAGTTGAAATATAACACGCGCTTAAGGATTTAGCAATCAAGTTTTTATCAACAGATGCGCGGCGCAACGTAACTACTGGACACACCACAAACTGTTGCAGAAAAAAATTTTCGTGGCGCATCTTAGAAGCACCGGTTTTCAACAATTGCCGCCGCGCCGCGTGGCGCGACGCGCAGCGCCATCAGCCGGCTTGCAAACCACCGGGACTCGAAAAAGGAAAAAGGTATGCATCACGTTGCGTGGTGACTTGAAACCCGTTCCGCTGGTACACACGCTTGGCGGGCTCGTTACGCTCGTCAACCGCGAGCGTCAAACGGCGCGCGCTGCGCGCACGGCACAGCGCCAGCGCGCGCCGCAGCAGCACCGTGGCGAGCCCACGCCGCCTGAACGCCGGCGCTACACCCATATATGCGAGCTCGACCGTCCGTCCGTCGCGCAGCGCCGCCAACAGAATGCAGCCGGCGCTCACGCCATCCACGCGCAAAATTTCCCAAAGCGTGGGATCAAACTCGCCGGCCGCCTGATGTCCCGCGATGACCGCGTCGATCGGACGCAACCGCGTTAGTTCGGGACAATCCTGGCTTTCCTTATATGTCTCAAGCAACAATGCTGCGAACTCGTCGTACGTCTGACGACCGAACGTCAGCCAGACTGATTCTTCAACCTGCGGCGGATCAACCCATGGATATCGCACGTCGCGCTCTAGATAAGTCAAAGGCGCGAGCAGGCGGAAGCCGGCGCTTTCTAATAAGTCCTTTTGAGCGTGCGCGGTTGGCAGAATCAAAGCCTGCGCGAAGTAAAGTCCGCGCTGACACAGGCGCGCCAGCGCAGCTTGCAGCAGCTCTTGTTGCTCGCTAGCCCTGATACCCAGTTCGCCCGGAACCGGTACCAGTACGATCGCCGTCGAACCGGGCAATAAGAGAGCCAATACCAAAGCCGCGGGCCGATCCACGCTCCCGATACGCCACGCGTCCCACTGGATTCGCGGATCGCGGATGTAATCTTGGAAGACCTGCACGGCCGCGCGCGAAGCGGCGCGCCCGCCGGGCGTGGCGAGCAGCAGCGGCAGCGCCCGCTTCAGTTCTTCGGGGCTGATCTGTTCGACGTTTGGCACGACGGTCCTGCGTGTACTGCTGCATCGGCGGCCACGTGAGGGCGGCCGGTAGAAAGTTTTAGCGGCGCCCCAGGGCTGGCGCGGCCCGTTTTATTGCGCCTTGGCCGCCCGCCGTTGGGCGTCTTGGCGAAGCCGCGGGCGACGCTTACAATTTCGCGTCTTCCGGCGAGCAAGTGCGCCATTGTGCCGAACGGCGTGTCGCGAAGCAAATGTCGCCTGTGACGCCCTGCGGCGGCGCTGAAGTATGAGCCGCAAAAGAACGGAGGCCGCCCATTTCCATGCGGAGCGTGTGTCAAGCGTGTTGGCGACCAAGGCCGCTGACCGTCGTAGCCGGAGTGTTCTTGCTCGCGCCCCTGCTGGCCGCGTGCCGGCCCGGGGTGCAATGGCGACTCGGACCTTATGAAGACGCTCGCGCGCAGGCGCAAGCGCAGCGGCAGTTGAACTTTGTGTACTTCCGCACGTGGTACTCGGTTGAGTGCACGCGGTTTGAGGAAGACGTGCTGATGCAGCCGCGCGTGGTAGAAGCGCTCCGGAACCTGGTGGCCGTGCCGCTGGAGTATGATGTGGATCGCGATATCGCGCGGCGCTGGAGCATCACACAGGTTCCGGCATTCGCAATCGTCGATCCATCGGGGAAAGTGCTCGCTTCGGCCCAGGGAGTCGTTTCGGCGGACGTGCTGCTGGCGGCAATTGAGCGGGCGCAGCAGAAGAGCGCACAGCTTCCCGCCGCCGCGCCATGAGCACGTTGCAGGGCGTCGCTCGCGCGGTTCTGACGGCCGCGCTCGCGCGCGGTCACCGGGTGCTGATCGTGGATTCCGGCAACAATCGCGCGCAGGCGATAGACGGCCTGGCGCGCTTGAGGTGGCGCAGCCCTGAGTGAATCCAGCGCGGCTTGTAAAGCGTGACCTGCTCGATCCGCGGCCGGAAAGCGAGGCCGGGCTGCGGCCGATTCCCAATGCAGTGAACATTCCTTTCGCGGAGCTGGGCACGCGGCTGCACGAGCTGCCGCCCAAGTCGGAGAGTATTCAGGTCGTTGGGCCGCCGGAGTTGGCAACGAGTGTCGTGGAGTGGCTGGTGCAGCACGGGCGTGTCGCGCGGGTTGTCGCCGGGCAGGCGGAAGCAACTGCGGGCACTTCGCCGGTGAGGTCCGAGGCGCGAGCCAATGAGGTCGGCCGGTTGTGGGAGCCGAGCGCGTTTTTGGAGGAAGTTGCGGCGCAGCTTCAGCTCCGCGCGGGCGAGTCGCCGGTAGCGCCGGGCAGCGCTCTCGACTTGGCGTGTGGGTCGGGGCGGAACGCCGTGTTCCTGGCTTGTTGCGGCTGGAAGGTAACGGCGGTTGACATTCTGCCGGACGCTCTTGATCTGGGGCGCGCGCTGGAGCGGCGGTATGCGAGAGGCCGGCATGCGGTTAATTGGATTTGTGCGGACATCTCTACCGTCAACACCAGCGCGATGCCGCGGGCGAATGAGTACACCGGCGCAGCGCCGGCGCCACAGCAAGTGCTGCCAGAGCGAATGGCGCCACAGCAATCGGGGTGGCGGCCGGATGAGCAATTCGATTTGGTTACGATGTTTCGTTACCTGGATCGGGGCCTCGTGCGACAGTTGCCGAATTGGGTCAATCCGGGCGGGAGTATCGTGCTGGAGACGTTCACGACCGAGCACCGCCAACGGCACGGGCGGCCCGCGCGTGCCGCGCACGTTCTGCGACCGGGTGAGCTGCGAGAGCTTTTTGCGCCGATGTTGAGCCGCATGTGGCTACGGCACTACTCGGAGGGCTGGCGTGGCGCGGAGCACACGGCACGCTTATGGGCGGAGTGCAGCGCGCCCGGCAGCTAACAGGCTCTTCAGTGCGGCATGGCGCCTCAGCCCTGAAATCTACATATACACTAGACAGTGTGCACTTCTTACTATCTGCGCCGCACTAGACACGCAGCCTCTGGCGTAAAGCAAAAGTCGCGAAGGTAACCCCCCACTCGGCGGTGTGGGCATCCACCACAAGGGGTCGGTTTCGCCGAAGAACACGCGCCTCTGGCGTCGGAGTGCACCGCTTGAAGCTTCGGCTTCAAGCAGTGACACACGCGAAGCCTGCGCGCGGGCGGTTCACATCGGGCGGCCTGGGTGCGGGCGGTGCAGTGAGGCTTTATCCGGTAGCCTCATTCAGCGACTGGAAGAACTCGACGAATTGGGGCAGGACGTAGAGCAAGTCAAGCGCCCAGCGTCCGCAACCGGCGAACGACAAGAGTGTTCCACCCGAGACCAGCAAGAGCGCGAGTTTGTGCAACTTCATCACGTCCTCCTTCAGTTGGCAGCCAGGCCGCCGGTAATGCGGGGATAATAACGGTGGATGTGGGGCTGCAAAAGTGGAATGCTGCGCGCCGCGCCGGGGCTGCTGGCCGGCTTCGGTGGACTCGGACCGTCAGTGCGGTCGTACAACGGACACAGCGAGGGCATGCCCGCGCTTACAGCTTGGGCATGGCACCCGCCGTCAGCGATGCGCTTGGGCATGGCGCCCGTGCTGCGCCGGCGGTGTGCCGCGGCCGCGGGCGGCCGGCTTTCGACCTCGGGGCGGGCGTGCTAGTATCCGGCCACGCGGTGGGTTTTGCAGCGGTTCGGCCGGCGCGGCTGGCAGGAGCGGACGTGAAGCGCGTAATGCTTGTTTTCGGCACGCGGCCGGAGGGCATCAAGCTTGCGCCCCTGGTGCACGCCTACCGCGCGCGTGCCAGCGAGGTCGCGTTGACCCTGTGCGCCACCGGTCAGGCCCCCCAGATGCTGGACAGCACCCTGGCCGCGTTCGACATGCGGGCGGACATCGATCTGAACCTCATGCGGGGCGGGCAGGATTCCAGCGAGTTCCTCGGGCGGCTGATCCTGGCGCTGCGGCCGGTTATGAACGAAGTGCGTCCGGACATCGTGTGCGTACAAGGCGACACGGCTACGGTTATGGGCGCTGCGTTAACGGCCTTTCTGTGCGGCGCACAGGTGGCGCACGTGGAGGCGGGCCTGCGAACGCGTGACAAGCGGGCCCCGTTTCCGGAAGAGGTGAACCGGCGTGTCGCGGGCGTGGTGGCCGACCTGCACTTCGCCCCAACGGCGCGAGCGCGCGACAACCTGCTGCACGAAGGAGTCGACCCAGCCACGGTTTTTCTGACGGGTAACACCGTGGTGGACGCGCTGCGCTGGATGCAGGCGCGCGTCGCCGGACAGCTTTTGCCGCCGGAACTCGATCCGGGCGATCGGCGGCTGGTGCTGGTGACGGCCCATCGGCGCGAAAGCTTCGGCGAGCCGTTTCGCGAGTTATGCCTGGCGCTGCGACAGATCGCGGAACGCTTCGAGGACATATGCTTGGTTTACCCGGTTCACCTGAATCCGAACGTGCAGCGGCCCGTTCAGGAGAATCTCCACGGCTGCCCGCGAGTGCGACTTGTGCCGCCACAGGACTATGCCACATTCGTCGCCTTGCTGTCGCGGGCGCACCTGGTGCTGACGGATTCGGGCGGCATCCAGGAGGAGGCCCCGGCGCTGGGCAAGCCGGTGTTGGTAATGCGCGATAAGACCGAAAGGCCGGAGGCTATTGCGGCCGGCGTGGTCAAGCTGGTGGGCACGCAACGTGCGCGAATCGTCGAAGAGGCCGCGCGACTGCTGGCCGACGATGCGGCCTACGCGGCGATGGCGCGCGTGGTGAATACCTACGGGGACGGCCGGGCTGCGCAGCGGATTGTTGAAGTCACGATCGACAGGCGGATGAGCACGCCGCCGTTTCAAGACCAGGACGGGCCGCCGGAAGATCCAGCATGACCGTTCGAGTGACCGAGCCGGCGAAAGGAAGCGCGGTTGGGGTGCTTGTCCCCGCAGCGCCGCCGTCCGCGGCGCGCAAAGTTCGCAAGGCTCCGTTGGTGTGGGTGGGTCTGCTGGCCGCGGGTTTGTGGACGTATCACGTCTTCTCCGCAGTCATGATCTCGCCCGATAGCGCGCTATTCATCGAATATGCACAACGGCTGGGAGCCGAGCCCATCCAGGCGCTGCGGGCCTACGACCAGCATCCGCTGTTTCCCGCCCTTATGCTTTTCCTGCGGCAGGTTTGTGGACAGTTCTGGAGCGAAGGTGCGGCGGGCTGGATTCTGGCAGGCCGCCTGGCGGGCCTGGCGGGATATATCGGAATTCTGCTGGCGGCCTATGCGCTGGGAACGCGGGCCTACGACCGCCGAATCGGGGTAATAACCGCCTTGCTGGCCGCCCTGCTTCCAGACCTTTCGCACCTTGCGGCCGATGTGCTGAGCGACACGCCGCACCTGGCGCTATACCTGGCGGGATTGGCCGCGCTGGCGACGGGGTTGGAGTCGGAGCGGCGCGCACGCTGGCTGCTCGGATCGGCCGCGGCATCCGCTCTGGCCTTTTTGACGCGGCCGGAAGGCGGGGCGGTGCTGGTGATCGGACTGGTGTTCGTGGCACTGCGGCGTGACTGGCGTCTGCAGCGGCGTTTGACGCTGGGCCTGTCAATGCTGGCCGTCTTCGCCGCGATCAGTGCGCCATACCAGGTCGCGACTGGAAGGTTCGTCAAGAAAAAACCCTTGCCACAGTTGTTGCAATTCGGATTGGGTGACGAGCAGGCGGCGCTGGACTTGAGAAAGCCGCAACACTCTGACGCGGCCGAACCGCGACCGGTTGCCTATGCCGGCCTGGATCGTCGCGGGGCGCTCATTCCAATCAACGTCCTATATGAGTGTGGCCGCGCCCTACGCGTGGTGTACGCCATCCCGGTCCTCATTGGGCTGGCCTTTGCGCGACCCAGACGACAACCGGGTCGCATCCTGGCAGCGGCCTTTGCTCTACACGCGTTTTTGTTGTGCGCTCTGCAATCGAGTTATGGCTATCTGGACCGGCGGCATACGCTGGTGTTGGCAGCACTGGCCATGCCGCTGGCCGCGGCGGGACTGGTGTACCTGGCGCAGCGGATTCGGCCACAAGCGAACTTCGGCTTCCAGTTGGCGGCCATAATCGGCCTGTGTGTTTTGCTGACTGGGCCGTGGCTGCTCCGGCCGGTCAATCGCGGGCATGAGCACGTGCGTGCGGCGGCCCGTTGGTTCTCGGAGAACACTCCACCGGACGCCTTTCTTGTGGGCAACCGCCGACTGCACCGCGTCGCATTGTGCGCCGACCGCGCCTTCGCCGAGTGGCCATGGTACCAGGGACGCGTGCCGGAATTGGTGGAATTCCTGGCATCATACGCGCGCCCGAATACGTACCTGGCGATCGATACGCTGCTGATGACCACGCCGCCGCGCCCGGCGACATTCATGGAAGACCTTCACTCCATGCTGGGATCGCAATTGGACCTGGCCTTCAGCGTAGCGGCCGCGCCCGGGGAAGCGCCGACCGAGATCAAGATTTACGAGTATCGCAGCGTGCCGCGCGCTGACGGTTTCCCGTAGGCGGTGATATTCGGACGCTAAAGACACGGTGGACCTGCCGGACCCGCAGAAGCGATTGCTGAACGGCCGGAACGCGCGGCGCAAGGGGAACTGCCTCGTGGAAGATTGGCTTTGTCCACGGGGGGGCGTCCGGTATGATGAATGAGCTCGGGCAAGCGCTGGAGGCAAGCCCTTGAACGGAAGGGAAGAAGGTTCAACCCCTCGGGCTACGAGCGCGCGCCAAATTTCGTGTTTGTCTTGGAGGCGCGGTGAACGGGCCCGCCGGATTCGAAAGGAGCATGAGGTGAAAGCGAGGAAGGTGTATCTTCTCCAGGTACTGTTGGCGAGCGCGCTGGCCGCGACAGCCTGGGCCGGGGTGGGTGTCAGCTTTGACGGGGCCAAGTACCAGTTGGCCCTTGACGCCGGCGCGGCATTTCACGCCACGCCCAATCGCGTCAGCGGCGAGCGCCTGGTGGCGGTCCCGAATTCACCGGCCGTTTTGGTGCTGTGGAACGAGAGCACGGACTCCGGCACAGTTCCGTTCTTCGCTATCAGTCTCGATGGTCAGCGCGTCGACCGCGTACGCCAGGCGAACTACGACATCATGCTGCGCGCGGCGCAGTTCGATCCCGGCAAATCGGTGCCGGCCGTGGCGGCGGACCTCGGCCGCGGCGGAAACGTCTTCATCGTTCAGTTTGTCACGCAGATTCTGCCGGACTTCAGGGCACAGATTGAGGAACTGGGCGGCCGGGTGTACCAGTTCATTCCGAACTATGCCTACCTCGTTCACATGAATCCGGACACACGGGCGGCGGTGGCGGCGCTGCCGTTTGTACGCTGGGTGGGCGCCTACGATCCCGGTTACCGGATCGAGGAAGTGCTGCGCGACAACCGCGCGAATCTCGAGGAGTTGTTCCCGTTCCAGCGGTACAACATCATGGTCTTCGAGTCCGGGCTAAAACACAAGCACGCGGTGGCCAAGCGCATCAAAGACATCGGCGGGACCGTGAACATGGTCGATGCCGGCAAGTTCATGCTGCATGCCACTCTCACCCCCGCGCAACTCTGGCAGGTAATCACCTGGGACGAAGTGCACTTCGTGGATCGCTGGGGCCCGTACGAGAAGGACATGAACAACGCCCGCGAGTACGGCGGGGCGAACTACATCGAAACCATCGAGGGCTATGACGGCTACGGCGTTCGCGGCGAAGTCTTCGACGCCGGGTTCAACACGTCGCACGTCGATTTCCAGTCGCGGCCCCTCATTCAGCATGGCGCTTGCGGCACAGATTCACACGGCGCCGCGACGTCCGGCATCTGTTTCGGCGACGGGACCGGCGATCCGAACGCACGCGGCCTGCTGCCGGCCGGACAGGGCATCATCGGCGACTATAACACCATCGGCCTGACCGGCCCGAGCCGGTATCAGCATACGGCCGAACAAGTGCAGGCCCCGTACTATTGCGTGTTCGAAACGTCCAGCGTCGGCAGTCCGCAGGTTTCCAACTACACAACTGATTCCGCCGATACCGACGCGATGCTGTTCGATTTCGACATTTTGCATTGCCAGTCTCAGAGCAATACGGGCAGCACGCTGTCGCGCCCGCAAGCCTGGGCGAAGAACATCCTGTCTGGCGGCGGTATTTACCACTACGACGCACTGGACCCGAGCTCCCACTGCTGGTGTGGCGGCGCCAGCACCGGGCCGGCATCTGACGGGCGTATCAAACCCGATCTGTGCGCGTATTACGACGACATTCGCACGACGACTACGGGCAGCTCGACCGCCTACACCGACGGTTTTGGCGGCACCAGCGGCGCCACCCCAATCATTGCCGGCCACGCCGGTCTGTTCTTCCAGATGTGGGCCGACGGCATTTTCGGAAACGAGGTCATTCCGGGCGGGACCGTATTTGAAAACCGCCCGCACATGACGACTGCCAAGGCCGTGCTGATCAACAACGCCCAGCAGTATCCATTCTCCGGCGGCAGCGCTGACCTGACGCGCATCCACCAGGGCTGGGGCTGGCCGAGCCTGCGGAACATCTATGACCGCCGCGAGCGCATGTTGATCATTGACGAGTCGGAGGTGCTCCAGGAGCTGCAGAGCGTGACCTACGCCCTGAACGTCGAGGCCGGTGAGCCGGAATTCAAGGCCACGCTGGTCTACGCCGACCCGCCGGGCTCGCCGTCGGCCGCCATGGCCCGCATCAACGACCTGACGCTGCGCGTGACCGATCCCAGCGGCCAGGTCTACTGGGGCAACCACGGTCTGCTGACCGGGAACTACTCCACGCCGGGCGGGACGGCCAACACCGTAGACACGGTGGAGAACGTATTCGTGCAGAACCCGGCCGGCGGCTTGTGGGTGGTCGAGGTAATTGCCGACGAGATCAATGAAGACAGCCATCCCGAATCGCCCGAAGTCGACGCCGATTTCGCGCTGGTCGTAAGCGGCGTAACGCCCTGCTCGTCGGCCGGCACCGCGCGCTTGGGCCGCTCGTTGTACGCCTGCGAGAGCACGGCGGAAGTGCGCGTGCTCGACTGTGATCTGAACCAGGATCCGGAGGCGATTGAAACCATAGCAATCAACATTGCCTCCGACTTGGAGCCGGCCGGTGAGGAAGTGGTCCTGACGGAGACCGGAGTAGGGACGGCGGCCTTCCGCGGTTCAATTACGCTGAGCGCGACGGACGCGCCGGGCGTGCTGTGGGTAGCCGACGGCAACGTCGTGACGATCACGTATATCGATGCGGATGACGGGCAGGGCCACTACGACGTGGTGCGGACTGCCACGGCCACCGTCGATTGCCTGGCGCCGGAGATTTTCGACGTTCAAGCCAGCGACATCGAGCCGCGTTCGGCGAATATCTCGTTCGAGGCGAATGAGCCGGTATCGATGATCGTGTTCTATGGGCGGTCGTGCGGCGCGCTCTACGAGCAGGCCGGCATCACGTCGCTCTCGTACACGCCATCGGTGGCGTTGACCGGGCTGGATGACGACACCACTTACTATTATGCGGTTCAGGCCACAGATGGCGCCGGTAACTTCGTCTACGACGACAACGGCGGCGCCTGCTACACGTTTACTACGCCCGAAGTGCCGGATTTCTTCACCGAGCTCTTCTCGTCCGGCAATGACCTGGACTACCTGAGTTTGATATTCGAACCCAATGATTCGAACGACTTCTACTTCGGCTGCGTCGAGGCCATCTCCGAGCTGCCGACCGATCCGGCCGGCGGCACGGCGGTCACGTTGGGTGACGACGAATACGTGGCTGTGAACCCAGGTGCAACTGTCTACCTGTATGGTGTGCCCTACACGACCTTCTACATCAGCAGCAACGGCTACATCACGTTTGGTTCCGGCGACAGCGCCTACAGCGAATCATTGGCCAATCATTTCAACCGGCCGCGCGTGTCGGCCCTGTTCGATGACCTGCGCCCGTCCTCCGACAGTACGATAAGCTGGCGCCGGCTGGACGATCGCGTCGCGGTTACCTGGTTCCACGTTCCCGAGATCACTTCGGGCGCACAGAATACGTTCCAGATAGAGTTGTTCTTCGACGGCCGAATAAGAATCAATTATCTGGAGGTCGGTATCAGTGACGGTCTGGCCGGGCTATCAGAAGGTCTGGGCCTGTCGCCCGATTACCTCGCCACGGATTTGTCGGAGATGGGCGCTTGCTATCCCTTGAACATTTCACTGCCCGAAGGCGCGCCCGAACTGCTGCCGCCGGGTGAAACGACGGCGCTCAGTGTCCGCATTCGCAACGGGGCTGAGTACTATGTTCCCGATACAGGGATGCTGCACTACAGTTACGATGGCGGGCCCTTCCTGACTGTGCCGCTGACGCACGTGGCGGGCGATCTCTTCGAGGCCCTCCTGCCGCCGCCGAGCTGCGGCGATTTGCCGGCCTATTACTTCAGCGCGGCCGGCAGCCTTGAGTCGACTGTGTACTTCCCGGCGGACGGCCCTGCCAACCCACTGCGGGCCAGCGTGGGAACGCTCATTGTGCTGCTTGACGACAACTTCCAGAATGATCTGGGATGGACAGTGTGGAATGATCCGACCCTGACCACAGGCGCGTGGCAACGGGCCGTCCCGCTGTCCAGCGGCACAGTCGGCGCGCCATTTGAGGACTACGACGGCTCTGGCCGCTGCTTTGTTACTGATAATCGCTCCACATCGGCCAGCGACTATTTCGACGTCGACTTTGGTCCTACTATCCTGACTTCGCCCGTCGTCGACGCCAGCGGCGCCGCGGATTTGGTGCTGAAGTACGCGCGCTGGTTCACGTGCGACGACACGCTCCCGCCGGCTTTGGATTATTTGTTCAGCGAGGTCTCTAACGACGGCGGCAGCACCTGGGTGCGCATGCAACGCCTCGCGCCGTTCAACGGCTGGGTGTACGACACGCTGCACGTCGCGGATTACGTGCCGTTGACGGCCCAGATGCAGTTCCGCTTCAGCGTCGCGGACGCGCCGAACAACTCGACCACGGAAGCCGGCATCGACGCCGTACTAATCAATTACGTGCGTTGCGATATGGACGCCTACGAAGTCGGCGACTTGAACTGCGACGGCGCGCTGAATGCGTTTGACATCGACCCATTCGTGCTGGCGCTCACCGACCCCGGCACGTATGCGCAAGCCTATAGCGACTGCGACTACATGCTGGCTGACTGCAACGAAGACGGCGCCGTCAATGCGTTCGACATCGACGCGTTCGTGGGGCTGCTGACCGGCGGCTGATGGCCAGGCGGTGAAATTGAGAATTAGGTAGATCAAGGGGCGGCGCGCTGTGCGTGGCGCGCCGCCCCCTTTCTTGAGGCCGGGCTTAGCCGACGCCGTTTGACATCGTTGGCGCACAGGAAGTCACAAGTCTATCATCCGCCAGGCGTTGAACGCGCCGCCCGACGGCGCTAGTATCAAAAGCCGGCACGTGTTACCCCCCGGCACGTCCGGCCGGGCGTCGGTTGCCAGCGCGCACCCAGACGCCTGTTTCTTATCGCCGGCCGAGGGGTACCGGTTTTGCCCTGTCGTTAGGCCGGCAAGTAGCGCGATTCTGCCTTACGATTCTGGGCGTGATCCGGTCTTGCCGCCCTGCGGCTTCAAGCCGGCACAGGCGTTACAATCTGCACTGGCAGTTAATCGACCCGGAAAGGGCGTTCGCAGCAATAATGGGCGATTTGGCGCGTTTGCGCATCAACGAGATTTTCCACTCAATCCAGGGTGAGGGCACCCGGGCCGGCTTGCCCTGCACCTTCATCCGTACGACCGGTTGCCACCTGCGCTGTGCGTGGTGCGACACGCAGTACGCCTTTTATGAAGGTGGCTGGCTGACGCTGGACGAAATCCTCGAGCGCGTGCGGCGTTATGACTGCCCGCTGGTCGAGGTGACCGGCGGAGAGCCACTTCTGCAACCGGCCGCGGTGCCTCTGCTGGCGCGGCTCTGCGACGAGTTCGACACCGTCATGCTCGAGACGTCAGGGGCGGTTTCGATCGCCCCGGTGGATCCGCGTGTCGTACGCATCATGGATATCAAGTGCCCCGGCAGCGGCGAGGCGGAGCGCAATTGCTGGGAAAATCTCGAGCTACTGACCGCGCGCGACGAGCTCAAATTCGTGCTGCTGAACCGGGCCGACTACGACTGGGCCCGCGAAGTTCTCCAGCGCTACGACCTGAGCAAGCGCTGCCCGGTGCTCTTTGCCCCGGTTTTCGGCCAACTCACCCCGCGCGAGCTGGCGACGTGGATTCTCGCGGACCGTCTCAACGTGCGGCTCGGGTTGCAGTTGCACAAGCTGATCTGGCCGCCGACGATGCGCGGCGTGTAAAGGCGCAACAGGATCGCCCTGAGAGTTAAAGATGCGTGTTCAGTTAAGCAGAACGTTCACGTTTGAGGCGGCGCATCGGCTGCCGACCTTCCCGGAAGGCCATAAATGCCGGCGCCTGCATGGGCACAGCTTCAAAGTGGAGATAATCCTCGCCGGGGAGGTCGACGAGGCCAAGGGGTACCTCGTCGATTACGGCGAAGTTAAGGCCGTCTGCCAGCCCGTCTTTGACCGGCTGGACCACCAATACCTCAACGAGATCGAGGGGCTGGAGAACCCGACGGCCGAGTTGCTCGCCCGCTGGATCTGGCGGCAGGTGCGGCCGAATCTGCCGCACCTGGCCGCGGTCATCGTCCGGGAGACGTGCAACACCTCGTGCGAGTATCGTGGCGAGTAGCGCCCGAGCCGCCGGCAGAGCGCGGACCGATAACTGTTCAGACCTTGAGGCAAGGCGCTCCTTCAGCTCTAATCGCTCATGGGGCACGCGAACCGCAACCCTGAGGAACTAGGACAATGGAACCAGCGTTGGACTGGGTGACCGGACTGGATGCAACGGTCCTCGTCTGCGATCAGCAGGGCACAATCATATACATGAACGAAGCGGCCGAGCGCAACCTGGAAAAGGATGGCGGCCGCAAGTTGCTGGGCACCAACGTCTTCGACTGCCATCCCGGGGCGTCGCGCGAAAAGGCCATGCGGCTGTTCGCGGAGCAGAAGCCCAACAACTACACGATTGAAAAGAACGGGCAAAAGAAGGTGATTCACCAATTGCCCTGGTTTCGGGCGGGGCAGTTTGCCGGATTTGTGGAGCTGTCAATCAAGGTTCCGCAAGAGATGCCGCATTTCAAGCGCAGTTAATCAAGCGGGACGCCTGTGCCGCAGCACCAGGGGGTTCATTCGCTCAAGCGCGCGGCACAGACCGAGGCGACCGCGATCGCGGCCGTCTCAACCCGCAGCACGTGCTCGGCCAGCCGCACCGCCTGAGCCCCGCCGCCACTTAGTTCATCAATCTCGGCCGGAGTCAGTCCGCCTTCCGGCCCGACGACCACTGTGACATTGCCACGCGCCGCCGATTCCAGCCAGCGCCCCAGCGGAAGCGTGGCCGCGGGGTCGGCAAACGCCATGCGGCGCGCAGATGAGTCTGCCTGGCCCCGGTCCAGCGCCAGGCCGTGCCCGATCGCCGCGCTCAGCGGCAAGCCGGCCGAAATTTCCGGCAGCCACAACCGCCCGCACTGTTTGCAGGCTTCAATCGCGGTGCGTTCCAGGTTATGCACGTGCGTGGGCCCGACTCGCACAACGGACCGCTCGAACTCGGCCAGAACGAGCCGGGTAACGCCCAACTCAGTACACTTCTCGACCAGCCAATCGAGCCGCGGGCCTTTGCAGCCGGCCACGACGAGTTCGAGCGTGTCGGTGGGCGGCGGCGCCTGTTCGATGACAGTGACCTCAGCCAGCACGGCGGGGGCGCGGCGGTTCTTCAGGCGTTCGACCGGCACACCGAATTCGCGTGTTCCCGCGGGTGCGTAGGCGCCGTTGCCAAGCGGGCACAGGCGGGCGCGCGCGTACGCGCCGCGGCCGTTGAACAGGACGACTGAGTCGCCCGCTCGCAGGCGGCGGCTCTTGAGGGCGTGAGCGGCCTCGCTGTCCGGCAGGCGGAAGAAACCCGGTTCAAGGTTTGGGCAGTACAGGCGAAGCATAGCCAATAGGCGGCAAATCAGAGCCCGAAGCGCCAGGGAGGACAAGAAGCCCAAATCAGAGCCCGAAGCGCGTCAGCGAGGGCCAAAATGGCCAAAGTAAGGCTCATTTTGGCCCTCGCTAGCGGTTCGGGCTCAGATTCCCCAATCAGCTTCAACCTTTGCGCCGCCGGACCAATGCTGCGACCAGGCCCACCAGCGTCAGCGAAAGCATCAGGGCCGAGGTCTGCGAGCATCCCGACGGACCGATGGGCGTGGGATCGCACGCGTCACCGCGGCCGTCGCCGTCGCTGTCGGTCTGGTCGGCATTGGCGACGTTGGGGCAGTTGTCCTGGGCATCGGGAATGCCGTCGGAATCGGCATCCCCGCTACCGAATGCACATGCGTCACCAACGCCGTCGCCGTCGCTGTCCGCCTGGTCGGGATTGGCGACGGTCGGGCAATTATCGCTTGCGTCGACAATGCCGTCCTCGTCGCTGTCGTCGCAAGCGTCGCCGATTCCATCGCGATCAGCGTCGGCCTGGTCCTCGTTGGCAACCTCGGGGCAGTTGTCCTCGCTGTCGGGCACGCCGTCGCCGTCCGTATCCACCAACTTGCCGGGCGTTTTATCACAAGCGTCGCCTTCGCCGTCACCGTCGCTGTCCATCTGGAATGGGTTGTAAACGGTCGGGCAGTTGTCGCAGGCGTCGCCGATGGTGTCGCCGTCGCTGTCAGCCTGGTCGGGATTGTGGACGGCGAGGCAATTATCGCACTGGTTGCCGACGCCGTCCTGGTCAAGATCGCCCTGGTCGGGATTGCTCACGAACGGGCAATTGTCGATGGCGTCCGGAACGTCGTCATTGTCACGGTCGCCGTCACAGGCATTGCCGATGCCGTCGTTATCTCCGTCGGCCTGATCGTGGTTGGGGTGATGCGGACAGTTGTCACAGGCGTCGCCGATCCCGTCGCTGTCCGAGTCGGTCTGCGCTGGGTTCGGATGCTCCGGACAATTATCCTGCCCGTCCAACACGCCATCGGCGTCAAGATCGTCAGGCCGGTCGCAGGCATCGCCCACGCCGTCACCATCACTGTCGGCCTGATCCGGATTGGTGATGTAAGCGCAGTTGTCGCAGGCGTCGCCCAAGGCATCGCCGTCGTTGTTGTCCTGTTGGGGATTGGGAACATCCGGACAGTTGTCGCAGGCGTCGCCGACGCCGTCGAAGTCACGGTCACTCTGGTCAGGATTGCCAACAAAGGGGCAATTATCCAAGTCGTCGCGAACGCCGTCGTGATCAGTGTCTGAGTCGCCCGAACAGGCATCGCCGACCCCGTCGCCGTCGCTGTCAGTCTGATCCGGGTTGGCGACAAAGGGACAGTTATCACAGGCGTTGCCTAACGTATCGCCGTCGCTGTCCGTTTGGTCGGGATTTGGATCGGCCGGGCAGTTGTCGCAATCATCGCCAACGCCGTCGCCATCCGTATCGTCGAGCTGGCCATCGGGGTTATAGACGTACGGGCAATTGTCGCAGGCGTCGCCGATGCCGTCGCCGTCGCTGTCGGTCTGATCAGGATTCTCGACATAGTCGCAATTGTCGCAGGCGTCGCCGACACCGTCGCCGTCGGTATCCGTCTGCGACGGGTTGGGCACGCTCGGACAGTTGTCGACATCGTTGAGAACGCCATCGTTGTCCGCGTCGGCCGGTTGAGAGTTAACCACGATCACGACGCTCGCCGAACCCTGCGCCCCGCCGGCACTGGTGACCTCCAGCGTGACGGTCACGCCGTCGGGGTAGGCGCTCTGGAAAGTGTGCTCGGCTATGGCCTCGCTGGACGTACCCTCGTCGCCAAAGCGCCAGAGGTATGTCAGGCCGGTTGTCTCGCCGAGTTCGGAGATAGACTGCGAACCATCGAATAGTACCCGCAACGGTGCGCGGCGCTGTGGATTCGTCGCGTCATCGGGGTACGAGACGTTGATCCATGCGTACGCTGTCGGGACCACCTCCATGTCGTCGTCGATCTTGTGGTGGAACGTGACCGGCAGGCTGTACGGCGTGAGGCCCGTGGTCAGGAAATGGAAGCGATCCGGAATGGCGTCCCGGACGCCGGCCGTGAAGCTGTGTAGCCGGTAGGAAACGGCGCCCGCCGGACCCGGGTTGCCGTCCAACTCAATTCTGGTCGGCCCCGGCACCGCAAGCACGCGGTAGAAGCCGGGAGTCGCGGCGCTGCCCTCCAGAATGCGCACGGTGTCGCGAGCGCGGAAGTCGCTCGCCACAAATGTCGCGGTGGGATCGACGAGAAACGCCTTGCCGGCCTCGACTTCGATCGTGCCGGAGCCTGCAATCGCCTCGGACACAATTGTGAACTGCACTTCGTGGTGATCCGACGTATACGGAACGCCGGTCGTGGCGTAGCCGGTGGTTCCTTCCGCACCCACCTGCAGGCCGGACACGGAGCCGGTCACGCTCCATACCTCGGCGCCCGGAATCGAATCGTCAATACACGTCACGACCCAGTGTTCGAGTTTGTTCTTCCCCTGCGGCTCGAAGGGCTCCGGCGGAGTATCGACCGTCAGATCCGCCACATGCCCGCGCCCGCGGTTGGAGAAATAAGCCCAGGCTTCCGAGCATACTTTCTCCATTTGCCCGTCGTGGCCTATACCGGGAATCAGACGCGCGTAGAAGTAGCAGGTTGTGTCATAAAAGATCTCCGCGGGAATTTCGTAAGCGCCCGCTTTGATCAGGTCCGCAACCGGGGAAAGCGAATGCCCGTCTTTGGGCAACGTAGTTTGCCCCGGCGGCAGCGGCACGGGTTGGCCATCGTACCCTTGATTGTCTGTATCGTAGTACAATTGCACGCGCGTGCCGCCGTGCTGATCCCAGGCCTGCCAGCGCAAACTGAACATATTGTTGACGATGGCCCCATACGGGTTATACGGCGGACGATTGAATTCCAGCGTCGGCACAATCCGCGGGTTCCAGCGGAAGGTAACGGTGGAGTAAGTCGGTTCCTGGACAATGTTGCGGATTTCCAGCCCGCTGCGGCGCTGTCCGTACCAGCGCGAGTTGGGATCGGTATCGTCGCCCCACCCGTAGCCGCGCGGCAGCCCGGTTACTTCGTCCGGCAGGGCCCGCATGCTCTCAAAATTGCCGGAAGGATCGGGGAACGGATCGTCAAAATCGCCGATATTCTCGCCGTTCTCCAGTTGCTGTTTACCATCGGCTTGAACGATGTTGTATGTAAAGTGAGTGCCCATACGCTGCTGTAGCGGCAGGGCCTCAATGTCGTAGCCCAGCCCGAATTCGCGGCCCAGGTCGGTGTGCATGATCAGAACGCCGTCGCCGGGCGTATTGCGTGAGAAGTTCACCCGGTAGCGCGGCGGCGTGGGTTCGGTCTGCGTGATGCGCCAGAAGTAGAAGCGTTCGCCGGTATTGTCCGGGTTCTGGAACATCCACGCCGAGTTAGCCGGATGGAATGCGTAGTCGTGCAGCACAACCGCCGTGTCAGTCCAAGGCTCCATCACGCGGAGCAAGTCGTTGACTTGGATCCAGGGGGCGTGCTGCGTGCCCAGGCGGGCGTCTCCGAGGCAGAACTGCTTCAGCGGCGGCGCCGGATGGCAGTACCCGCCGGACATGATGTCCCAGATCCCGACCGGGTAGTTAATATGCTCGGCGATGTATTCATCATAGTCGTATAGGTCAGGATAGCCCTCCCACACGTGCAGCCATTCGTGCGCCATCGTGGTTATGTGCAGGTCCGTCTGGTCCAGTCCGGTTTCGCCGCCGGCGCTGCCGATCGCTATGCCGAAATCAGAGAACCACAGGGGGAACGGGGAAATGTCCCCAGATTCGTCGCGGAAGAAGATGGGCAAGTCCATAGCCGGCGCAGGCAGCACGAATGCCGGACGCCCACCAGCGGCTACAATGCCGTCGGTGGAGCCTGGCGGCAGGTAGAAAGTCGAGTGCACGAAGCTCTTGATGCTGCCATCGCCCTGTGGGGCGGGCATGACCACGGTGTCCCAGTCGTGAGCTTCATCCAGGGCGGCGACCAAATCCTCCGTCAGCCGCCGACGGTTAAAGGGATACGCGCTCGATGGGCCGCCGTCGTTAGGCGTCAGCGGTAATGTGTCGAGTATGTAGTTTTCGGTGCCGGCCAGGCGCACCTCACCCATGTCCAACAGGCCGTCCAGGTTGCGGTCGCCGGCCAGGAATGGGCTGGCCCCGGTGGACGGAAACGTAACGTCGGGCAGGGCCGATATTTGCCACCCCATCCCAGACATCGTAATGAGATACACCTCGCCCGACTCGTTGAGAGCATACAGGCTTGGGTTCAAGCCGGCGCTTTGGGTAGCAAGCGCCACCACGCTAAACGGCGCAAATACGGGCGCCGGCCCCAAATCGATGGTAACCAGGTTCCCTGTGAAACCCTGCGTACGCTCGTCTCTTTGAAATCTGCAAATGTAAAAGGACGCGGGATCCTGCGTGTAGAGATTCCCGCTGGCGAACGCCAAGCCACTTGCGCCAAACGTTGTACCGTATGGGCCTTTGAGGGCGCCGAGCGGCGGCCCCTCGACCCACTCGCCCGTCTCCTCGTCGATGGGATCGCGTGACCTTACCCGCGTCGCTTCCCCGGTTTCCAGATCGATTGTCCAGAGAAAACTTTGGAAAAACTGCTCATCGATCGCGTACATCAGTTGCGCGCCGGCGTCGTACGCCATTTCCGTGATGCGCCCGATGGGAAAATCAAACTCAGTGCTTTCTATTTCCGCAATCTCGGTCGCTGAGCCATTGATGCCAGTGA
>JAGPEO010000290.1 GCA_018056925.1 Phycisphaerae bacterium | reverse complement strand
TGTATGACGACAATGTTTACGCCGGCGACGCCAAGCTGCCGGACATGAAGCCGGGCGAGAAGCGGCTGATCGCGTACGCGTTAGACCTGGGCACGGAAGTGCTGGTGCGGCAGAAGCCGACGCCGGAGGAATTAGTCAGCCTGCGTATTGCCAAGGGCGTACTGTGGCTGCGGCACAAGTACGTGGACCAGCGTGATTACGTCATCAAGAACAAGCTGGAACGGCCGCGCGAGATCATTCTCGAGCAGGCTTACAGCGAGGACTGGACGCTGGTGCAGCCTAAGGAACCATACGAGCGGGCGCGCGGCGTGCTGCGCTTCCGCACGACCGTACCGGCCGGCGAGACGGTCACGTATCCGGTGCGGCTCGAGCGGTTGGCGGACCAATCGCTGGCGCTGACGGACCTGGGGTTGGACCACATTCGGTTCTACCTGAAGACGAAGGCTGTTTCGCCGGCGCTGCAAACGGCGTTGGAACGCGTGGTCGCCCTGCGAACAGAGTTGGACGAGGCGTCGCGAAACCGGGCCAATCTGGAGCGCTCTTTGGCGGAGGCGATCCAAGACGAGACGCGCATTCGCGAGAACCTGAATACGCTACAGAAGGACGCGGATGCTTATCGTCGCCAGCTCGAGCGGTTCGAGAAACTTGAGACGCGCATCGAGCAGCTTCGGACGCAGGTGGCCGAGTTGCGCCAGATTGAGGAACAGAGGCGGAAAGAGTTGCAGCAGTATCTGCTGTCGTTGAACGTCGAGTAGCCTCGCCAGTAGCCTCGAAGGTAAAGGTGTGCCCTAGCCGGCCTTGGCCATGGCACCCTCGCCACTGGCGCTTAACGACGACCGCCGCCGCGTCCGCCGCCGCGCATGCCGCTCATGCGCCCGCCGCCGCCACCGCGCGGGGCGCTGCGAACCGCACTGCCGCGCCCGCCGCCGCCGCGTGGGGCACTACGAATCGCGCTGCCGCGTCCGGCCCCGCCGCCGGGACGAGCGCTGCGCATTGCAGCGCCAGAGCGTCCCGGCCCACCGCGCGGCGCGCTGCGGAGGGCGGCGCCAGAACGCCCGGGGCTGCCAACGCGCGGGGAGCTGCGAAGCGCAGCGCCCGAACGTGCGGCTCCTCCGCGCGGCATGCTACGAATCGCGTCTGAACGAGTGCGCGGCACCGCGCCGCCGCGCGGCGCGCTGCGGATCGCCCCACCCGTTCCGCCGCGTGGAGTTGCCGGTCCGAGCCGCGTGCCAAAGTCTCGAGTCCCGGGCATGGCGCCGCGCTGCACAGCGGCGCCGCGGTCGAATTGCCGGCGCTCTATCGTGCGCCCACCGACCAGCCCCTGCCGAACTCGCCGGTCTGTTGGGCCGAGTGTTCCTCGCCCGGTCGGACCGAAGCGGTCGCCTGCGAAGCGGCGGTCAAACGTCCCGCGGCGTTCAAAGGTTCCGGTCGTCCCGCGGCGGTCAAAGGTTCCGGTCGTCCCGCGGCGGTCAAAGGTTCCGGTGCGACCGAAGCGGTCACGCGTGAACGTGAAGCGGTCACGTGTGAAGCGGCGATCAAACGTCGGGCCACGATCAAACGTCCGTCCAAACCGGTCGAAGCTGCCGCCACGAAAACCCGTGTAGCCCCGCAAGCCGTCGAACGGGCCTCTGCCGTAGAAGCCGCGGCTGCCATAGAACCGGCCGCCATAGCCATAGTAGCGGTCAAACGCGCCACGCCGGTAAACGCGATCGCCATAGAAGCGCCCGCCGTAGAAGCCGCGATCGCCGTAAAAGCGTCCGTACCGGCCGTACGAGTACGGGTGGCGGTGGAAGTACGGGTACCTGAAGTAAGGATACTTGTAGAACCGGTGACCGTAGCCGAAGTTGAAGGCGAAGTATGGCGCGCCGTAGCCGTAACCGTAGTAAGAGTAAGGCCAGTAATAGGACAGACTCGGGTAGTAACTGTACGCTAGCGGCCAGACTGCGGGGTAGCTGTAGTAGTAAGGAACTAACGGGCTATAGTAAGTCGTGACCGGCGCCGAGTAAGCGTAGTCCGGGGCGTAACCATAGTCGTAGGCCGGGTACTGCTCGTAAGCCGGGTACTGCTGGTAGGGGTATTGCTCGGCGTAGCCGGGTTGTTGTTCAAGCGGCTGAGCGTAGTAGCCGGGTTGCTGTTCAAGCGGCTCGGCGTACTGGGGCAAGATTCCTTCCTGCATCTGCGGAGCTTCCGCGACCGGCGGCTGCGTGGTCAGGGCCGGCTCGCCCCATAGGCGAGCATTCTCGGCAACCGCAAATGCCAGGCGGGCGTCCATAGGCTGATCCGGAAGCGGCTGCATGATGATGGGCATTAAGCGCGCATCACTGGGAGCGGCGCCGCTCGCCGCTCGCCACATGTTGGCCCGCTCCTGCGACGGAAGCGCAGCCAAGAACGTCGCATCGGGCATTGCCAGTGCGGCTTGTGAGAACACCTGCTGATCGACCGCGGACATGCCGTACCTTTGCCACCATTGGTTCAGAATAGAAGCCAACGGCTCGGGAGGTTTCCGGTCCTCGGCGAAGGCCAGGAGAAGCTCGTTCGGCGGCGCGGCCTGGTAGTACTGGGGGTCGGTGACCACGACGTAAGGGAACTGCGGGTACTGTTTCAACTGCTCGCGGGTGAATTCAGTCACCAGGTTCTGGTATTGCTCAAGGGCCTGCGGATTTTGAGCCAACATCTGTTGCCAGGCCTGATTGCCCTGTAGCCGTGCCGCCCGGTAGCGTGCCTGCAGGTTGGCCAGGAGTTCGTCTGCCTGCTGCGGCGCGCTTTGATAAAGCTGCCGCAGACGGGCCATCTCATCCGGGAAGGCAGCCGCCAGCGCAACTACCTCGGGAACCTGCTGAATCTGCCGGATGGCGTCCTGCAACTCGCCCGACACCGGCGGGGTGATACTGGCCGGATTCATGACTTTTTGCGGGTCCTCGGCCAGTTGCTGCAAAACGGCGGGATTCTCGGATATCTTGACCATGGCCCGCACGACGCCCGGTGGGTAGGCGCGTACTCCCGCCAGAAGTTGCGTCTGCGAGATGGGCGTTGTCCGCCCGGCGTCGGGTGACGTATAACCACTTGGTGGTTGCGTTCCACTTGTTGGTGGTTGCGTTCCACTTGGTGGCTGGGTTGATGGTTGGAAAACGGTTTGAGACAGAGAGTAAGGCGCGGCCAACAAAATGGCCGCTGCTGCTAGCAGCGCTTTGGGAAGCATGAGACGAACTCCTAGAGCCGGCATGCGGGATGTTCGACTTCCAATGTACACTGACGACACCGGAGAGCGGATTATTCCCGGATTGCGGAGTATTAATTCAGCGGCCCCGTATTCGTGAGGACCAACCCATGCCAAACGTCAATACCTGGCATCGAATCGATCTGCAGTGCGGCGACATTACGCGCGTGAAGGCTGACGCGATTGTCAACGCCGCCAACTCGCGCTTGGCCGGCGGCGGCGGCGTGGACGGCGCCATCCATCGTGCTGCCGGCCCGGGTCTGCACGAAGCTTGCCGCAAACTCGGCGGCTGCGCAACCGGCGATGCCAAAATCACGCCGGGCTTCAATCTGCCCGCACGGTACGTGATCCACACGGTTGGGCCGGTGTACCGCGACGGGCAAAGCGGCGAGCCGGAACTGCTGGCTTCGTGCTATCGCCGCTCTTTGGAAGTGGCGGTTGAGAACGGGGTCAAGACGCTCGCGTTTCCCGCCATCAGCACCGGTGTCTACGGTTATCCTTTTGAACCGGCGACGCGCATCGCAGTGCAGACGGTGGCGGATTTCTTGTCTCGGGAGCCCAGCATCGAGCGCGTGACCTTCGTGTTCTTCGGCAAGTCGGACTTCGAACAGGCGCAACGTGTGCTGGCGGACTTGTCGCGGGCGGCCACTTGAATCACCGTGGGTGACTCACCGTGGGTGCCATGCCCAAAGGCGGGTGCCATGCCCAAGGGTGGGTGCCATGCCCAAGCTCTAAGCGCGGGCATGCCCTCGTTAACGGCGCTGTGTGTGGGGCGATTGGCGAAGGCATGCCCGCGCCGCCACGCGGCTTGGGCATGGCACCCAGCATGGCACCCTTGCGCCTATGCTGCCCGCCGCTATGACTGCACTGCGACCGGCTCCGGCGCCGCCGGCGGCTGAAGTTGCGAACGTAGGTGCAGCCGGAATGACTCGCCGATCTTTGCCAGCCGCGCCGACAACGGCGGCGAGAAACCAAAGCGTTCCGCGTCGTGCGGCGCCTGGATTCTGGCCATGCGTTTCCAGCCCTTGTTCATGCCCAGCACGAACAGCGCGGTGGTGAGCGAGCGTGTGCGCACCAGGGTGCGGATGGCGCGCTTCAGCACCCAGTTCTCTTTGGCGGCCAGGTGGCGCAGTTCGTAGATGCTTTCGTCCAGCTCGCCCGAGGTCATTCGCAACGGCTGATAGACGGTTTCGGTGAACGTGTATCGTTCCCAGTCGGCCGGATAGTCAGTCGCCAGCAAGCGGCCCTCCGCACGGAAGCGCTCGTACATTTTCGTGCCGGGCAAGGGCGTCAGGTTGGTGATTTGTATGATGTCCACGCCCATCTTTGTGGCCATCAGAGCCGTGTCCGCGGCGGTTTCGGCCGTGTCTTCGTCAGAGCCGATGATGAAGCCGCCAAACACGGAAATCCCGGCGCGGTGAAAACCGTTCACCAACTCCTGGTAGCGGGCGAGACTATTGCGGTTCAGGACCTTGTGATAGCGCTTCAACGTCTGCTCGTTAAAGCTCTCGAACCCGACCAGCATGCCGCGGCACCCCGCCTTGTACGCCAGCGCCAATCCGTCCGGGTCATCGCCCATGTTGATCGTCGTCTGACTGAACCAGAGCCGCTTACGTCCGTGTTTGATGATGGCGCGCAGCAATTCTTTGGCCCACTCGGCGTGCTGCCGGCCGACGCCGAAAAAGTTGTCGTCCACCACGAAGATGAATTTTTCCGGGGTCCGGTTCCATTCGTCCAGGATGTCCGCGATCCGCCGGCGGCGAATGTGCGAGCCGTTGAACTGCGTCACCGAGC
>JAGPEO010000016.1:3467-22124 GCA_018056925.1 Phycisphaerae bacterium | reverse complement strand
CCGCCGCAGACCGGCCGACAGCTCATCGACGGACCGAGCCCGGCTTAGTGTCGCCCGTGCGTCGCCAGGCATTCCCGATTGGTGACCGGTGGAACCGGTTCCCAACCAGGCCGCACGAGCCAGCCTGCTAATGGCGCCGGCACCCGCTAGCAGGCGTCGCGGGGCCGACGGGTTGCCTTACTTAGGCAGCCATTCGGTAGCCATCTCTGGCATGTAAACAGTGTGCCAGGTGTTTTACGAGGCCTCCTAGCAACCTCGACACGCCACCCAGACCTCAACCTGCCCGGTCGAAACCATTCGCCCCCATGCACTTGTCAAAGATCGCCGGCACGCACGCTGAGTGGCCCACGAAACCCGCCACAACGGGCCGCGTTCGGCCTCCGCCGCATGCCGCCACGTCGAAATTATACCCGGAAACGTAACATTTGGCCTGCTTCTTTAGCCCCTCGCACGAGCGCGAAGTCAAATCTCGCATTTTCGCCGTAGCGTGGAGGGAATCCGAGCGACGGGCTTTGCCCCGTTGAATTGCGGGCAGCCGTGCAACCTCAGGCAGGCGCGGCGACGCGAACCATGGCGGGCGGCTCCAGCGGCGGCTCGGTGGGTTGCAGGGCCAGCGGCCGAACCGCGCAACATAGCCGCGCCAAGCGCCCAAGCTTCAGGCCGATGTCCGCGGGCAGAGCGCCTTGCGCGATCTGGTCCTCGACTTCGGCCGCGGCGCGTCCGATCGGCTCGAACCCGAAACCGGGCGCCTCGCTCCTGAGGTTACGCAGGTGGTGGGTGAGGCCCGCCAGATCGCCTTGCGCAAAGCAGTTCTGCATTTGCACGGCGCGCTCCTGGATTTCGGCTACATATTGGTCGATCAGCGATGCCAACTCGGGATTTTCCAGGTCCAATGTGGTCATTAGCGGCTCGGGTCTCAAGCGATTGACAAGTTCCTCGATGGCGTTGCGGTCGGCGGGTTTGGGCAAGTATTCGTCGCAGCCGGCCTCGAAGCAGCGCTGGCGGTCCTCGGCGGAGGTGAGGCCCGTCACGGCCACGATGGGCTGGACGAAATTCCTGGCCCGCAGTTGGCGAGTTGCCTCGTACCCGTTGAGTACCGGCATTTCGATGTCCATCAGGACGGCATCGAACGGCGTTTTCGTCGCCAGGTCTATCGCCTGCTGCCCGTTATCGCAGGCCACGACGTCAGCGTTGCAGCCGCGGAGCATCTGACTCAGCAGGCCGCGCGCCGTGCGACTGTCATCCACCAGCAGCACTCGGACGCGCAGTGCGGCGGTGGTAAAGAGCGCAATATCGATGGGCTGGTTGAAGCGGGCGTGGGCGTCGTATACGGCGCCCGTCCCGTGAATGTAAGTGCATTCGGTGACGAACCCGGTGACCGAATGCCAGTTGTTATGAGTCGTGATCAAGTCGAAGCGGCAAGGCGTTTGCGGATACACGAATTTGTTGAGCAGGAAGGAGATTCCATCCGGGCCGAGACTGCGGCTGGGCAGAACGTGGCGCACCATGGCGCCGTCGCTCTGCTGCAGATGGACGTTCAGCGCGGGGACGCGGTAGGGGTAGCGCGGTGTGGTTGCACGCTGGCCGCCAACCGTGTACTTTTCGTGTGCATCGAGCATATCGAGAATGCGTTTTATGTCAGAGCTGTCGATCCGCAGCTTCTGTTGCGAATCCATGCCTGTCCCTCTGATCTGATTCCGCCCCGGGCCTGGCTGGCGCGCCCCGCGAGTTTCGTGGCTGTGCGACGGCAGCCTGGTTGTTGCAGCGGGCCCACGTGCGGCCCAGCCGACGATTCGAATAGCCGGTTGGGTCCCAGAAAACTCACGGATCACGCCGTATCTTGCGCTCCGGGAACGGCCCGGTGCGCAACTCTTCTTCGGCGAGTTAAAGCGGCTTCTGTATGCGGCTTTGCGCACACCGGCCGCGGCCCGCGTTAAGAGACGTGATCTGCCCAGCTCTGTCCATTTGCAGTTACACTATGGCGATGGCACGCTCGAGCAAACCAGGAACCGGTTTCTTGCTGAAGCAGCGCGCTGCGGGCGTGCTGTTGCACCCGATATCGCTGCCAGGTCCACATGGCTGCGGCGATCTCGGACGCCCGGCCCACGAACTGGTCGATTTTCTGGCGAGCGCCAAGCAGCGTTGGTGGCAGATGCTGCCTATCGGCCCGCCTGGGCGGGGTAACTCACCATATAGCGCCCATTCGGCGTTTGCGGGCAATCCGCTGCTGGTCAGCTTGGAGCTGCTGGCGAAGGAGGGTCTGCTACAACGCCGGGAACTGACGCCCGCGACCGAATTCAGCGCGAAGCGCGTGGTGTATCCGGCGGTGTGGCGTTATCGGATGGAACGGCTGCGCTGGGCCTTTGAGCGTTTTTCTGCCGCGGCGACGGACCAGCGCGCGTTCCGGCAGTTCTGTCGTTCTCAGCGGCATTGGCTGGAGGATTACGCCCTTTATGCCGCCCTGCGACACATACAGGGCGGGCGAGCGTGGTTGGACTGGATGGAAGAGGTGCGGCTGCGGCGAAGCAGGGGGGTGGTCAAGGCGCGGGCCGAATTGGCGCGTGGAATCGCATTCGAGAAGTTCGTTCAATTCAAGTTCGCTCAACAATGGGCGGCGCTGCGGGCCTACGCGCGGCAACGCGGCGTGGGGCTGTTGGGCGACATGCCAATCTTCGTCGCATTCGATTCGGCCGACGTGTGGGCGCATCGCGAGCTATTCCGCCTAGACAGCGTGGGGCGGCCGCTCGTGGTCTCAGGCGTGCCGCCGGATTATTTCAACCGCAACGGCCAGCTTTGGGGGCACCCGCATTACCGCTGGTCGCGCCACGCGGCGACGGGTTTCGCCTGGTGGGTGGCCCGGTTCCGCCAGGCTTTCGCGCATTTCGACGCTGTTCGCGTAGACCATTTCCTCGGTTTTCACCGCATGTGGGAAGTCCCCGCCCGGGCGGCCACCGCCCGCCACGGACGCTGGATCCGCACGCCCGGCCAGGCGCTGCTCCAAGCGGTGACCGGCGCGCTCGGGCCGGTGCAGATAATCGCGGAAGATTTGGGAGCGGTGACACCGGAGGCGCTGGCGCTGCGCGACGAGTTCGGCTTTCCGGGCATGCGGGTGCTGCAATTCGCGTTCGGCGACGACGGGCCCGGCAGCCGTTACCACCAGCCGCAGTCCTATCCCCGCTGTTGTGTGGTCTACCCCGGTACGCACGACAACGAGACGGCGGTGGGCTGGTTTGCAAATCTGCGGGCGGCGGCCGAGAAGCAGATGCGTCGCCGAAGCAGCCAGCGCGTCGAGGACACACCCTACGAGCGGGTGCTACGCTATACGGGTACGAGTGGCCGCGATATGAGCTGGGATCTGATCCGCATTGCCTCGATGTCCGTGGCCGACTTGGCGATCGTGCCTGCACAGGATCTGCTCGGGCTCGGAAACGAGGGTCGCATGAACTTCCCCGGCCGGCCCGAGGGCAACTGGCAATGGCGCCTGCGGCCGGGGGCGCTGAACGACAAGGTGGCCAGGCGGCTGCGGCAGATCACCGAGACATACGACCGCGCAACCTGATACTGGCCAGTTTGAACGAATGGTCTATGCTGCAGTCGTTTTCTTAGTGCCGGATCCGGCTTTGGTCTTTTCGCTGCTGCCGCTCTTCTCGCTGGCGGATTTACTGGTCGAACCGCTGATGGAACCGGTCTTCTCGGCCGCGGCGGCCTTTTTGTACGACTCGCTGCGATAGTCGGTCTCGTAGAAACCGGAGCCTTTGAATATCACGCCGCCGCCGGTGCCGATCAGGCGCTTCAACTTCTTCTTGCCGCACGCCGGGCAGACTTCCAGGCACGGTGACTTAATGGACTGGAAGTGCTCGAACTCGTGACTACAGGCTTCACACAGATACTCGTATGTAGGCATATACTCCTCGCGACCTCTATATTGGATCGCCGCTGGGAATTCACGAGCAGGGTCGCGCCGAATACGAAGGCGCCTCACTCGGTTTCCGCTTCTAATTGCAGCTATTTGGCCTCCGCCTCCTCAGAGTTTGCCGCGGCCGGGCCGGGGCCGGCCGAGACGACAACACGCGCCGGCCGCAGCACGCGATCGTGCATTGTGTACCCGGTGGCGATTTCCTGCATCACGACGCCGGCCGGATACTCCTGGCTCGGCTGTTGCAGGATGGCCTCGTGCAGATGCGGATCGAATGGCCGCCCGAGCGCTTCGATGGGAGCGATGCCCCGGGAACGGAGCACCTTGAAAAAGTGCTCCAGCACGAGGCGGATGCCTTCGCCGATAATGGCGACATCCTCACCCCTCTGGGCCGCTTCGCGCGTACGGCCCAGGTCGTCGAGCACGAGCAGCAACTCGCGTGCGAAATCGGCCTCAGCGTACTTCAGGGCTTCGGCCATGTCGCGCTGCGCCCGGTGCTGGATGTTGCGCGTTTCGGCGACGAGCCGCAGGTTCTGGTCCTTGAGGCTCGCGATTTCCTCTTCAAGCGCCCGCAGGCGTTCGGGATCGCAAGCGGCCGCCTGGCCGGTCGCGGGGGCAGGGGCTTCGCCGACCGCTGGGCCGTCGGCCGCCCGTTCGGCGTTTGTCTTTTTGGAATCCATGTCAGCCATTGCCAGATACCTGTCTTGTTGCTCAGGCGCCCATGGTCAGGCGCCCCGCGCCGCCTGTCTGCGATTCTAGGCGGCGCCGCTTCCTGAGGAGCGCTCTTCCTGGTCAGTCGCGCCCTCGCCGGTGAAATACTCCTTTACGCGATCGAAAAAGCCTTTGGATTCGGGCAGAACCTGCTTGTCCTCGGTGGCGGCAAACTTCCGCAGCAGTTCTTCCTGCTCGCGGTTAAGCTTACGCGGGATTTCGATCGTGACCTGGACCATTTCATCGCCCAGGCGCCCGGTCTGCAGGTTCGGCAGGCCCTTGCCCGGCAGCCGGAAGACCGTCCCGTGCTGAGTGCCGGGCGGCACGCGAAGCGGGGCGGTGCCGGTTAACGTCGGAACGTCCACCTGACCACCCAAAGCGGCCTGGGTGAAGCTGATCGGCAGCACACACACCAGGTGATCGCCGTCGCGTTGGAAGAACTGCGAACGCCGGATCTGAACGACGCAGCGCAAGTCGCCGCGCGAGCCGCCGCTGGGGCCGGGCTCGCCCTCGCCGCGGATGCGGATGGTCTGCCCGTCGTGAATTCCCGGCGGGATCTTCACGTTCAGCACGCGTTCTTTCATCACGCGGCCGGTGCCTTCGCAATCGCGGCAGGGCTTTTCGACGGTGTCACCGCGGCCCTGGCACGTGGGGCACTCAGTGACGGTGCGCGTCACGAAGAACCCCATGGAAGTTTGCCGTTCGACCTGGCCGTAGCCCCCGCACGTGCGGCACGTGCGGCGCTTGGAGCCGGGCTCGGCGCCGTTGCCGCCGCAACGGTCGCAGTAATCGGCGCGCTCAAAACGCAGCGTTTTCTCTACGCCGGTGGCGACGTCGCGCAGGTCGATCTCGACCAGGGCCTGGATGTCCACGCCGCGCCCCCCGCGTGTGCGCGCCCGCCCGCCGCCGAAAGCCTCCCCGAACAGATCGCTGAAGACGCTGAAGATGTCGTCGATGCCCATCCCGGAGAAGTCGTGCATGCTGGCGCCTTGCAAGCCCGCATGACCGTAACGATCGTAGCGGGCCCGCTTCTCCGGATCGGACAGGACCTCGTAGGCTTCAGCGGCTTCCTTGAAAAGTCCCTCGGCGTCGGGCGACTTGTTGCGATCCGGGTGATATTTCAAGGCTGCTTGGCGGTAGGCGCGCTTGATTTCCTCGGGCGCGGCGGTCCGCGCCACCCCCAGCACTTCGTAGTAGTCGCGTTTGTTAGCCACGGATCCGTTCATAGTCGCCCGCCGCTTTTGGGGCAAATCCCGTGCCGCTTTTTTTTGATCGGCAGGACCGCCCGTGGGCTGACCGGTGAAAAGCCGGCCTACCCGCTAAGCGGCTGAGAACCGGTCCCTCAAGCAAGACAGGGGCGGCTCGCGCGGGGCGACCGTCCCTGTCCTGGTAGAGGACTTCGGGCGGGGCAAAGCCGAGCTGTGCCCTACCTCGACGAAGGCGGACTAGCGCATCGCGCCCTCAATGTTCTCGTGCTTCTCTTCCTTGTATTCGGTGCACAGTACGTCGGTGGTCAGCATCAGGCCGGCGACGCTGGCCGCGTTTTGCAAAGCGACGCGGGCCACCTTCGCGGGATCGATAATGCCGGCCTCGAACATGTCGACGTATTCGCCGCGGGCCGCGTCGTAACCGATGTTGTTGCCGCGCGACAGGATTTCGTCCACTACCACGCCGCCGTCGACGCCGGCGTTCTCAGCGATCTGCCGGGCCGGTTCTTCCAAGGCCCGCGCGATGATGCGGTAGCCGATGGCCTCATCGCCTTCGACCTTCTTGGCCGCAGCCTGTACCGGCTTGATGGCGTGCAACAGGGCCACGCCGCCACCGGCCACGATGCCTTCCTCGGCCGCCGCCTTAGTGGCGTGAAAAGCGTCGTCGACCAGGTCCTTGCGTTCCTTGACGTTGATCTCAGTTGCGCCGCCGACCTTCACGACCGCCACGCCGCCGGTCATCTTGGCCAGCCGCTCCTGGAGCTTCTCGCGGTCATAGTCGCTGGTGGTCTTCTCGATTTGCGAGCGGATCTGGGCGATGCGCGCCTCAATGTCCTTCTTCTTGCCGGCGCCTTCGATGATCGTCGTCTCGTCCTTGGTGACCACGACCTTCTTGGCGCGGCCCATCATGTTCAGGTCGACGTTCTCGAGCTTGATGCCCTGGTCTTCGCTGATGAAGATTCCGCCGGTCAGGACCGCGATGTCGCCCAGCATGGCTTTGCGGCGATCGCCGAAGCCGGGAGCCTTGACGGCACAGGTGTGCAGCACGCCGCGGAGCTTGTTGACCACCAGGGCCGCCAGGGCTTCGCCCTCGAGGTCCTCGGAGATGATGAGCAGCGGCTTGCCGACATTCGCGATCTTCTCCAGCACCGGAATCAGGTCGCGCAGCGAGGAGATTTTCTTCTCATAAATGAGAATGTACGGGTCTTCGAGCACCGTCTCGAGAGTCGTCGGGTTCGTGATGAAGTAGGGCGAGACGTAGCCCTTGTCGAACTGCATGCCTTCGACGTGCTCCCAGGTGGTCTCGAGGCTCTTGCCTTCCTCGATCTCGATGACGCCGTCCTTGCCGACCTTTTCGAAGGCCTCGGACAACATCTTGCCGACCTCTTGGTCGCCGTTGGCGCTGATGGTGGCCACCTTGGCGATGTCGTCCTTGCCGCGAACTTTGACGGACTGGTCCTTGATGCTCTTGACCGCGACTTCGACGGCCGCGTCGATGCCGCGCTTCACCGCCGTCGGGTTGGCGCCGGCGGTGATGTTCTTCAGCCCGGCGCTGAAGATGGCTTCGGCCAGGACGGTGGCCGTAGTCGTGCCGTCGCCGGCCACGTCGGACGTCTTGCTGGCCACTTCATTGACCAGCTTGGCGCCCATGTTTTCGAACGGGTCGGGCAGCTCGATTTCCTTGCTGACGGTGACGCCGTCCTTGGTGATGCGCGGCGAGCCCCAGGATTTCTGGAGCAGCACGTTACGGCCGACCGGGCCGAGCGTGGAGGCGACCGCGCGAGAAAGCTTGCGCAGGCCGTTGAGCATCTGCCGCCGGGCGTGTTCAGAGTACATTAGTTGCTTAGCTGGCATTTGTGACTGTCCTTTGTTAACTTTCGCTGGGTACAGACCGCTCGTCAGGAGTCAAGGTCAGAATAGCCGTAATCCTGAGCTGGTCTTCTCGTGATAATTCACCACGAATGGCAGTCCAGAGTCTGCGCTGCCGCTCGACCTGGTCCACTTGGTCGAAACCGTTCCAGATGAGGAAGCCGCCGACCTTCTCGGGGGCTGCCACTTCGAGCTCGACCGTGGCGCCCGGAAAGACCCTTTCGAGCAATTGGCGCAGGCGCTTGATCAATTCTTCCATGTTTGTGCTCCGAAGCTGACGACCTGCAAGGCCGCATTTACGATTCGCCGGCTGCTGTTCCGGAGCAAGTCTCCCTTGCCGCTGAAGAGCCGCCTTTGCACGAGGAACTTCCGCAGGGCAGATTCCGACCGGTAACGGTGGCCATTGTCCCACCGCGCTACGACCTCGCCAAATGCCGCCAATAAATCAGGCAGGTGCTTCTCCGAGACACGGTCGAAGAAGCGGCCGCCTTTGGCAAGTTGGTACAGGTCATGCCGTTCATCGAGAACAGGATCGAGACGGCTCTTAAACGCGCGGAGTACACACTCCACCGCAAGGCCGGCAATGTAATGGGCGAGCGCGAAGCGCTCCGCCTCATGCAGCTCGACAGCGGCCGTAACGTGCTCCTGCGCCGCCACGGCATACGTTTCTGCCCGGAACTCGCGCAAAGCCTCTGCCATACGTGGCTCTCACACAGTTCCGCCCCGCCACCTACTCTTGTATAGCCAGAATGTCGCTTTCCCGCAGGATCACGTACTTCTCGCCCTCGAGCTCGACCTCGGTCCCGGAGTACTTGCCGTAGATCACGGTGTCGCCGACTTTTACCGACATCTTGCCGCGCTCGCCGCTCTTCTCGAGCAGCTTGCCGGGGCCGGCGGCGATGACCTTGCCGTGCAGCGGCTTTTCGCGGGCCGTGTCCGGCAGCACGATCCCGCCGGCGGTTTTCTCTTCGGGCTCGGAAGGTTCGACGACTACCCGATCATCCAGCGGACGAATTTTCAGTTTCTTCGCAGTTGCGGTTGGCACTTTCAATCTCCTTGAACTGGGCTCTGCGGCACGCCGGTGAGCCTGCTTGTCTACCGTTTATCCAATTCCCTTTCTGGGACTATGGCTTCGTCTGCTCCACGCAACACGGCGCGCAGCCGGTGCGTGTCGCCGTTGTCATTACATCATGTCCATCCCACCCATGTCGTCGTCGCCCATGCCGCCCATGCCCGGCGGGCCGCCCGGGCCGGCCTTCTTCTCCTTGGGCTTTTCGGCGATCAGACAGGCGGTGGAGAGCAGCACACGGGCCACGCTGGCGCCGTTCTCCAGTGCCGAACGCACGACTTTGGCCGGGTCGATGATGCCCATTTGCATCATGTCGCCGTACTCGCCGGTTTCGGCGTTGAAGCCGTAGGGGCCGTCTTTCTCACTGACGCGCTTGAGCACGACGGCCGGCTCGTAGCCCGCGTTGGCCGCGATCTGCTTGATGGGCGCGGTGATGGCGCGCTTGACGATCTGGACGCCGACCTTCTCGTCGTCGCCTTTTACCTTGAGCGTTTCAAGCGCCTTACCGGCCCGCAGCAGGGCTACTCCGCCACCGGGAACAATGCCCTCGTCGATCGCGGCGCGCGTCGCGTGCAGTGCGTCTTCGACGCGGGCCTTCTTCTCCTTGAGCTCCGACTCGGTCGCCGCGCCGACCTTGATCTGCGCGACGCCGCCGGCCAGCTTGGCCAGACGCTCCTGGAGTTTCTCGCGGTCGTAGTCGCTGGTAGTGTCTTCGATCTCCTTGCGGATCTGCTCGATGCGGCCTTTGATGTCCGCACTGCTGCCGGCGCCTTCGATGATGGTGGTGTTGTCGGCGTCAACCCGGATGCGCTTGGCCTGGCCGAAGTCCTCGATGTTGACGGAATCCAGCTCGATCCCCAGGTCCTTGAAGATTGGTTTGCCGCCGGTCAGGATTGCAATGTCCTGCATCATGGCTTTGCGGCGGTCGCCATAGCCGGGCGCCTTTACCGCACATACCTGGAGAATGCCGCGCAACTTGTTGACCACCAGCGTCGCCAGCGCCTCACCCTCGATGTCCTCGGCGATAATGAGCAGCGGGCGCTTGGCTTGGGCAACCTTCTCGAGCAGCGGCACCAGCTTGGTCACGCTGCTGATTTTTTCCTCGTAGATCAGCACGAAGGCCTTTTCAAGCACGCATTCCATGGCTTCCGGATCGGTCACGAAATGCGGGCTGAGGTAGCCGCGGTCGAACTGCATGCCCTCGACCACGTCCACCGTCGTTTCCAGGCTCTTGCCCTCCTCGACCGTAATGACACCGTCCTTGCCGACCTTGGCGAAGCAGTCGGCCATGATTTGGCCGATCGCGCGGTCGTTGTTGGCGGAGATCGACGCGATGTTGACGATTTCGTCGGCTCGCTTGGGATCGAGATTAACCGGGCGGGAAATGTTCTTGAGCTCGGCCACCATTGCCCGCACGGCAGCGTCAATTCCGCGATTGATGCCGTTCGGATCGAAGCCGGCCACGACGTTCCGCAGCCCTTCTTTGTAGATCGCCTCGGCCAAGACCGTCGCGGTGGTCGTTCCGTCGCCGGCCACGTCGCTGGTCTTGCTGGCGGCCTCTTTCACGAGCTTGGCCCCCATGTTTTCGTATTTGTCGTGGAGTTCCACTTCTTCAGCCACGGTCACGCCGTCTTTCGTAACCGTGGGGGCGCCCCAGCCCTTATCCAGGACAGCATTGCGGCCGCGCGGCCCGAAGGTGGTGCGCACGGCCGCCGCCAGTTTTTCCACTCCCGCCAGGATCGCCTTCTGTGCTTCCTGGTCGAACGCCATTTGCTTAGCCGCCATTCAGACGTCTCCTTTGCAGAGGCGGCTCGTACGAGCCGCGAGTATTTTGCATAACCGGCTCGTCTTGAGCCGGAGGTCTGTCACCGGGCCTGAAAACAGATCGGGGCCAGACCATGATTAGGCCGTCCGCCGCGCCGAGCGGCCCCGGACTGCTGCCCTGATGCAAACACAATGCCAGCCTGCCGCGCAGCGGGGGACTGCGCCTAACACTCGTGAAACCCGGAGCTTAGCGTTTCTCGCCAACTGTCGCGGGCGGCGCCGGGCAGCCCGCCGTTTCGGCGGTTGGCGGCGGAACCTGCCATTCTGACAGGCTCGCTAGCAGGCTGGTTACGGTCCTGCCGGTTGCCTCGTCTTGACTGACCGGCTATGGTGGCGGGCGATCCGGAAAGAGAAGCGTCCCTTTACGCTCCTTGCCATGCGATCGGGGACGGAGAGCCTTCAACCTTGACCCAGACGAGGTTCACCGAGTGAGCGACACGGTCCTAACCCCAGCCGCGCCGGTCCCCAGCGTACTGGCCCAGCGCCAGCCAGCGATTCCTAAGGCCCGGTCGCGCAAGGCTTTCTGGCGCATGCTGGCCCTCGTGCGGCCGCACCGGCGGAGGATGACGTTGGGGATCGTTCTCGGGCTGGGCGTCGCGATGACGTACGCGGCCAGCCTCGGCGGGCTGCTGCCGGTCCTCAGAGTCATTATTAACGACCAGACGACCTTCCATCAGACCTTGCTCAAGGCAGCCAGCCAAGAGGTCGTGTTGGCCGACGGGACCACGGCACTACACTGGTATGCACCGGTCTTGACGTGGGCGGCGCAGTTTTTCCCCGACTCGCTGACTCCTGAAGCACAAATGACGACCCTCCTGATCCTGATCTCAGCTCTCGTGCTGATAAATCTGGTCGGGAATGTCCTTCGTTGCGCATCGACGTACTTCGTTCTGGATGCTTCCAATCGCATGATGATGGACCTGCGCCGTCTCATGTACCGCAAGGCCCTGCGCGTGCCGGTAAGCCAGCTCTCGGGGGATGTTTCCAACCGCGTCAGCCAGTTCATGTCCGACGCGCGCGAGATGTTTGCCGGTGTGACCACGCTTTTCGGCAAGGTGGCGCGCGAGCCGCTCAAGGCCATTTGCGTGCTGGCCGTCGCACTATACATAGACCTGCGGCTGACGCTGCTCGTATTGGCCGTAGCTCCTCCGGCCGTGCTCATCCTGTGGTATTACGGTCGCAAGATTCGCAAGGCCGTGGTGCGGCTTCTGCAGGGCTACGGTGCGATGCTAGGTTCGCTTGAGGAATCGCTGCAGGGGATCGACGTAGTCAAAGGCTACGCGCGCGAGAACCACGAGCGCAAGCGTATGTGGCGGCTCGAACGCCAAATGCTGAAGCAGAGCCTCCGCCTGGCCTGGATTGAGGCGATCAGCTCGCCGGCAATCGAAACGGTTGGAGTGATATGCACGGCGGCGGGTGTGGTCTGGCTCGCCTGGCGCCAGTTCCATGGCGACATAGAAGCTGATCACTTTCTGACGATGGTGGCGCTTCTGGCGGCCATGCTGGACCCGGTGCGCAAGGTGGCCAACGTGTACAACGTGGTGCAGCGTGCCGGCGCCGCATCTTCGCGGATTTTCGAGTTTCTGGACCAGCCCGAAGAGAGCTCGCCGCCACAGGCGAAAATCCTGCCGCCTAACGGGGCGCGCGCGGTGCGTTTCGAGAACCTGCGTTTCCGCTACACCCCGAGACAAGAGCCGCCGGCCTTGGATGGTGTCACGCTCGACGTCCGTCCGGGCGAATGCCTGGCCATCGTCGGGCCGAACGGGAGTGGGAAATCCACGCTTTTGAAAGTGCTGCCGCGGTTGCTCGAACCGCAGGAAGGTCGCACCACCATAGACGGTATTGACGTGCGGGAACTGAGTTTGAAGAACTTGCGCGAGCAGATCGCCGTGGTAACTCAACGCCCGGTCATCTTCGCCCGCTCGGTCCGCGAGAACATTGCGTACGGCAACGAGCGGGCCAGCCTGGACGAGATTCGCGCCGCCGCCCGCCAGGCCTACGCCGCCGAGTTCATCGAGCAGTGGCCTGACGGTTACGAAACACCGCTGGGGGAGTTTGGCAGCGCGCTTTCCGGTGGACAGCGGCAGCGGATCGCCATCGCGCGGGCCTTCCTTAAGCCCGCTTCAATCCTCATTTTTGACGAAGCCACCAGCGAGGTCGACGCCGATAGCGAACACAAAATACATGCCGCATTAAGCAAATTGCGCGAGGGTAAGACGACTTTTTTGATCGCTCATCGCCACACGGTAATGGAAATGGCCGACCGGCTGGTAGTGATGGATTACGGCCGCATTGTTGACGTCGGGACGCATTCCGAGCTGATCGGGCGTTGCCCGCTCTATCAGGCTCTGTACCGATCCCCCGCCTCGCACTGAGGACCGGGACGACCATCCCCCGAATTCGGTTTAGCCGTACTACCATAGACTCCAGCGAGACGCTATGATGTACGCCCATCACCGTGGGAGCCGACGGCGGTCGCCGGGCCTGCGGCGTGGTTCCCGGTCGGTAGCCGAGCGGGGCCAATGGCGGCTCAGGCGCGAGCTTGCCGGACAGCCATTCGAGCGAGTGGAGAACACGTGAGCAGACATCAGTCGCAGGCGCATGTAGCCGAAGCGGCGTTGGACCAGTCGCTAATTCGACAGCGTAAGGCCCGGCCGGCGGATTTTGGGCTGTTCCTGCTGAAGTTCTTGGCCAAGGGGCGGACCATTTCGTCTGCGGTTCCGTCAAGCCGCTCGCTGGTGGAGGGCGTTCTGAAGCTGGTTGACTTCGGGCGGCCGAGCACGATCGTGGAGCTGGGGGCCGGTACCGGTCCTGTGACGGAGCAGATAGTTGAACGTTTGGGGCCGCAGCACCGGTTCGTTGCGGTCGAGAACGATGCCGACTTTTGCGCGATTCTTCGCCGCCGCTTTCCTGAGACCGCGCTGCTGGAGATGGACGCGACGCTCGTGGCGGAGCCGCTGGCACGGATGGGAATTCACAAGGTGGATTACGTCCTGAGCGGGCTGCCGACGCCGTCACTGCCGAGGCGCTCCCAGATCAACCTGTGGCGCTGGCTGCGCAGTGCGCTGGGACCCAACGGCCTGTTCATCCAGATCACGGTCGCGCCGCTGTTTTTCAAGCCGTTTTATGACCGGCTGTTCGAACGTGTCGAGTATCGCATGGTCTGGCGGAATGTCCCGCCCGGCGGCGTGTATTACTGCTCGCGGCCGCGGCAGGTTTTGCACCTGGCGAAATAAGGTGGCGCGCCGCGCAATTTAGTCCGGGCGAGGCGCTACTCCCGGCCCGCACACAATTGTTACAATGCCGGGCGGTTCGGTAATTGAGGATCGCTTTGGCCGCACTGTCCGCCCGACAACCGCGCGACGAGGAACTGCTCTCGCCTGACTTCATGACACGCCTGGAGCGCCTCGAGATTCTCTCGCGCAAGATCTTCATTGGGCGCATGAAGGGTGAGCGCCGCAGCAAGCGGAAGGGGGAGTCGGTCGAATTCGCCGATTACCGCAACTACGTCGTAGGCGACGACCTTCGTTTCCTGGATTGGAACATCTATGCCCGCCTCGAGCGCCTGCTGCTCAAGCTCTTCATGGAGGAAGAGGACCTCAACGTCAGCATCCTGTTCGACGTTTCCAAGAGCATGGACTGGGGCGACCCCCATAAGGGGCTGTACGTCAAGCGGGTCGCGGCGGCCCTGGCGTACATCGGGCTAGTTAACTACGACCGGCTCAGCCTGTACGGCTACTCCAGCAAGCTGGTACACGAAATGCGCGGCATCCGCGGGCGACGCCTGATCGGCCAGGTCGTTCCGTTCCTGCGCGATCTGCCGTTCGAGGGCACGTCGGACTTTACAGCGGTCGGCCGGCATTTCGCCCTGCGCCACAAGGGCAAGGGCGTGGTCATCGTGTTGAGCGATTTTCTCGACAAAGGCGGGTACGCGGGCGGCTTGCGCTACCTGCTCTCACGCGATCTGGATATCTACGTTGTGCAAACGTTGGCGCCCGACGAAATCGACCCGACGCTGGTGGGCGACCTGCGCCTGCGCGACGTGGAGGACGACGACACGGCCGAGGTCACCATCAGCAAGCCGCTGCTCGACAAGTACAAAGCCAATCTCCAGGCTTACTGCACTGAGTTGAAAGAGCACTGCACGCGGCGGGGCATCACTTACCTCTTTGCCAGCACGCGCGTGCCGTTTGACGTGCTGGTGATGTCGTACTTGCGGCAACGCGGGCTGCTACGCTAGCGGCGGGCGTTGACTTACGGGCATTTCATCCCGGTGTTACTTCGTCGCAAACCCGGGGGCCTAAGCTACAAATTCGCCGTGAAAATATTTGTCGGGGACGCACGTGAAAATCGCCGCATTCGAAGTGGAGTCGTGGGAACGCGTCGCTTTCGAGCAACTGGCGCTGGATTTCGACGTGCGCTATACGGATCGCCGCCTCGATCTAACCAACGCCGACGATTACGCTGACGCCGAGGTCATCTGCACCTTCATCTATTCCAAGCTGGACAAGAAAGTTCTCAGCCGGTTCAAAGACCTGCGATTCATCTGTACCCGTTCCACCGGTTTCGATCACATCGATGCGGCCTTCTGCGAGGCTCACAATATTCTGGTCAGCAACGTGCCCAGCTACGGTGACCGGACTGTCGCCGAGCACGTTTTTGGCCTGTTGCTGACGATCAGTCACCAGCTCTATGACGCCATCGACCGCACGCGCAAAGGCGACTTCTCGCTGGTCGGGCTACGCGGGTTCCAACTCTACGGTCGCACGCTGGGCGTGATCGGCGCCGGCAACATCGGACTGCACGTGATACGTATCGCCCGCGGCTTTGGCATGCGGGTGCTCGCCTATGACGTGCGGCCGCGACCGGATTTGGCCGTGCAAATAGGTTTTGAATACCGCCCATTCGAGGAAGTGCTCGCAGCGGCCGACGTGCTAAGCCTGCACGTTCCGGACACGCCTCAGACTCGGGACATGATCGGGCAGGAGCAGTTCGCGCGGATGAAGCAAGGAGTGGTGCTGATCAACACGGCCCGCGGCAGCATCGTGAACGTGCAGGCGCTCATGGAAGCGTTGGCGGCGGGCAAGGTCCGGGCGGCCGGCTTGGACGTGCTGCCGGAAGAGCCAATGATGCGCGAAGAAGCGGAGCTGTTGCACCGGGCGATACGAACCGAGCACGATCTGGAGACACTGCTCGCCGACCACATCCTGCTGCGGCAGCGAAACGTCTTCGTCACGCCCCACAGCGCGTTTTGCACGGAGGAGGCGGTGCAGCAAATTCTCGAGGTGACGCGCGAGAACATCGAGGCGTTCGCGCGCGGCGCGCCGCAGAACGTGGTCATCGGCGACCCGGCCGCCCTCCGTGGCCCGGCCGTGCCTCACGATGCCGGCCGGGCGGGGGAGGCTGAGGCTCTGCCGAGGCGTAGGTAGCCGGAGCGGCATCCCCGGCGATCCGGCGTCAGCGGTGCTTGCGGACTTTGTCCGCACCGGCGGCGGTTGCAGGCTGCCGCGGGCGCGGTAAAACACGCCAGTGGCGAATGGAACGACGCGATCTCGCGTGCGGCGAGCCGCCGTGGCGACCGGCGCGCCGAAACGAGGTCTGATCTAATGTCCGGAGCCATAGGTGCCTGAACCCGCTCCGCTCATCCTGCTGGTCGATGACGATCTCGATTTCCTCGAGATCAATCGCCACATCCTGGAGCCGAGAGGTTATCGCGTAGCGTGCGATACCGACCCGCAGGCGGCCTGGCAGCGCCTGCAAACCGAAAAGCCAAACCTGATCATCACGGACTTGATGATGGCGAACCTGGACTCCGGTTTCTCGCTGGCGCGGCACGTAAAGCAAGACCCGCGTCTGGCAGACGTGCCGATCATCATGGCCACCGCTATCACGAGTCAGGCCGGCCTGGACTTCCGCCCGCGCACGCGGGAAGACTTGGCCGCCATGTCGATCGACGCGTACTTCGACAAACCCATCCCGCCGCAGAAGCTGCTGGACAAGGTGGCGGAATTGCTGGGGCGGCGATAGCCCGGATGTCCGTCACCGACGGCCGGCCGGGCTATGCGCCGAGCTGCTGTTTCAAATCTTCCGGAAAACTACGCAGGCGTTATGTCCGCCAAAACCGAAGGAGTTGCTCATTACCACCTGCAAGCGCGCGTCGCGGGCGGTGTTGGGAACGTAGTCCAGGTCGCACTCCGGATCGGGGTGCTCGAGGTTGATCGTCGGGGGCAGCGTGTTGCTGCGCAGCGCCATGATCGAAGCGATGGCCTCCACGCCACCGCTGGCGCCTAGCAAGTGGCCTACGGCACTCTTGGTGCTGCTGACCGGCACTTTATAGGCACGGCTCCCGAACACCGCCTTGATCGCCTTGGTTTCAGCAATGTCGCCGAGCATCGTGGAGGTGCCGTGGGCGTTGATGTAGTCAACGTCTTCCGGGTTCAGGCGGGCGCTGGCCAGAGCTTCGGCCATGGCCCGGGCCCCGCCACGGCCCTCGGGATCAGGCTGGACGATATCGCCGGCGTCGGCCGTCGTTCCGGCACCGATGACTTCGCAGAGAATGGGCGCGCCGCGTTTGCGAGCATGCTCGTACTCCTCGAAGACCAGTATGCCGGCGCCCTCGCTGAGAATGAATCCGTCGCGGTCCTTGTCAAACGGCCGCGAGGCGTGCTCCGGGTCGTCGTTGCGCGTGCTGAGGGCCTTCATGGCGGCGAAAGCGGCGATGCCCAGGGGCGTGACGGTCGCCTCGGTGCCACCGGTAAAGATGATGTCCGCATCGCCACGCCGCAGACTGCGCAAGGCATCAGCCATGGCATTGCCGGCCGAGGCGCACGCGGTCGAGACGGTGGCGTTGACGCCCTGAAAACCGAACTCAATCGAGACGGTGGCCGAGCCGGCGTTGGCCATCAGCTTGGGAATGGTGAAGGCCGAGACTTTGCCAGGGCCTTTTTGCAGCAGCCGCAGGTGCTGTTCCTCGATTTCTGCCAAGCCGCCGATTCCGGTTCCGAGGATAACGCCGACCCGCACCGGGTCGAAGTTGTCCTGCAGGCCGGATTCGATGAAGGCCTGGCGGGCGGCGATAAGGGCCATTTGGGCGAAGCGGTCCATACGTTTGATGCGCCGCGGGTCGATCTCGCGGGCGGGATCAAAGTCGGTACAGACGCCGCCGAAATGGACGTCAAAACGGCTGCAGTCAAAGTGCTCGATGGTACGGATGCCGCACCGGCTGGAGATGAGACCGTCCCAGAAACTGGAGACAGAGCATCCCAGCGGGGTAATGGCACCCATTCCGCTGACGACGACGCGTCGCTCGTGCATCGGACGACCCGTTGAGCCAGGCGCTATTTGCCGGCGGTTTGCAGGTGCTTGTGAATGTGATCGATGGCCATCCCGACGGTCTGGATTTTCTCCGCTTCCTCGTCGGGGATGCTCATCTCGAACTCGTCCTCGAATTCCATGACCAGCTCGACCGTGTCGAGCGAGTCGGCATTCAAATCATTGACAAATGAAGTGTCCCGGCTGATCTCGCTTTCCGGGACCCCCATCTGTTCGGCCACGATCTTCTTGACCTTGGCTTCGATTTCTGCAATTTCCGGCACGCCGGTTCCTCCGCCAGAATACTGGGACTCCGAAGCAACCCTGGATGTACGGGACACCAAGCTGAGGCGCTGGCGGCACCATAAAGCCGGGCTGCCCGTGCACGCCGCCGAACTAAGGCGGCAAGATTGTAGGCGCGGCGGTCGCGATGCGGTCGCCGCAACGGAGCGGGATATTAAACCGGTGCGGCGAACTTGCCAAGGGGGCCAAGGGCAGGTCTGTCACTCCTACCGGGGGCCCAAGGGGGAAGTTTTTTTGACCGGTCGGGACCCGGTTTTGGGACCCCTTGACGGCGGCAGGTTGCCGCTGGTGCTCGGCGGGCCGGGGCATGCGCGGGGCTGGCGGGAATTAGTTGGTAACGGGCGGCTGAGGGCGGCAACGGCCTGTTCACCAAAAAAGCACGTTTCACCGATCGTTGATTTCAAAAAAGCGGGGAAGCGCATGCAGTAAAGGGCCGATCTTGCTGC